>OMRK01000025.1 GCA_900313515.1 uncultured bacterium
ATTGAGCGGTATTTCCCCATTCAGAAAAATTAGCAACTAAGCTTTCGCCGCTTCCCCTAAGTTACAGGCCCTCTGGTAGAGGCTCGTTGAAAGTACTCTCGTAGCGAGCCTTAAATTCTTCGTGAGTGAATTTGAAATTCTGAGTGCCCAGACATTCCACCGCATAGGCGCCGCAGACGCTGCCCAACTGGGCTGTCACCTTCAGAGGTTGATCATGAAGCAGTCCGTAAATGAAACCGCCGCGGAATGAATCGCCAGCACCGGTGGGATCTAAGGCCTCTTTGACCGGGACGGGAGCAATGGTCAGAGGTTCATGATTGGCCGTATAAATGATGCTGCCTTCGCCACCTTTGGTAACGACAATAATTTCCACAATCTGAGAAAGTTGGGACTGAGTCAGGTTAGTTTTGTCCAAGAAAAGGGAAAACTCATAATCGTTTACGATTAAGGCTTTGGCGCCCTTTACATCGGTTAGCAATTGTTCGCCGGAGAAGGCTATGACCTGAAAAGAAGGATCATAAATAAAGGGGAGACCGGCCTTTCTGGCCTCTTCGCAGTGCTGGCTCATGCCCACAGGATCGTCGGGGGAGATGATGGCCAATTTTGTGTTGGGAGTGATGTATTTGGTCAGATCTAATTCGCGGGCTCGACTCATAGCTCCAACATTGACAAAGGTGAGTTGATTATTGCATTTGTCGGCGCAGATGGTGCAAGTTGCAGTGAGTTCATCTTCATAAACAGCAATACAGGAGGTATCCACGCCCATGTTGTCGAGGTAATGGCGGTACTTATCGAAATCACTGCCTACAGAAGCTACAATGCGGGGGGATTCGCCCAGCATAGCTAAAACGTTGGCTATGTTGCCGGCACAACCGCCGCGTTCCTTGCGTGCCTTTTCGGTTAAAAAGGATAAATTTATGGAATCTAAACGATCCGGCAGAATATGATCTTGAAAACGGCCCGCATAACGCATGATAAAATCGAAGGCCAGAGAACCTGTTACCAAAACACGTCCGGCTGCTTCTAACTTGTTGGAGGCAACGACCATTGCTGCAAAACCTCGCTTGAATGATTGAAATACTCTGAACGCCACAGGACGGGAATGGGCCGTCCTTAAGCAGGAGCGCTTGAAATTCTAAACCAAGCAGTCTTTACCTGCGCCCGCCGTTTGGATGGGTCTGCTGCTGCGGAAATGTTAGTAATGCATAGTCGACACTCTCTCGGATTCAAGGGCAGGGTATAGATGCCCTTTAGGTTCCTATATCTTCTATGCCGGGTGCGAACTCGTTATCATCCATCTTCGCGCCACCTTTTTCGGTGGGCTCATACTGGCGGAAGCCCTCGCTGTCGTAGCTGTTTTGGGATTTTGAGGAATTTTGGGGCTGAGCAGCGTTCTTATTTTTGCCGGTGCTGGCTCCTTTCGCTTTAGCCTTAGCTCCCGTTGCCGGAGGTTTCAACAGACTTGAGCGTAAATTGCCGCTATCATCAGAAGTTACATTCGCTGTGGTATTTTTTTTGGGTGATTTGCTTGATTGGCTATTACCAACATTTGCGACAGCACTGGAGCCACTGGATGAAACCTTTTTGCCGGTGGGAGCTGGTTCTGAGACTCGCTCGGGTATGGGAATATCTTCTCCTTCGGGGCTTTGGGGAATATTGCCTGTGCGAATGAGAATAAACATAACGAATATAGCTAGGGCTACGACGCCTAACATAAAGGAAAGCATAGTATACTTGCCACCAGCCTTGAACCAGGCTACGAAACCAGCCCACGAGCTGCGATTTCTCTCATTGTCTTCCACTATACGGGCATAAGTTTCAGCTGGGCTCAAATGGCCGCCGCCTAGAGGATCGTTGCCGCTACTGAGCGGGCTCGGAGGGGTATTGGCGCCCTGAGTATTGGTAAAGACGGAGGCTGGAACGCCGCGTGGCATGACGCCCCCAGTTGAACTACCTGAAAAAGTACTGTTGAGACCAGTCGCTCTTTGCTGTTGGAGGGATTGCTCGATAGAACGGGGGTAGGCGCCCGGTTGCTCCTGTCCTGGGCCACCTTGGCCGTACTGGCCATAGCCGCCACTCGTACGTCCGAAGTCTCCCTGAGGCTGAGAATAGCCCATGCCTGGCTGACTTACACTCTGATTGCCGTAACCGCTCGGCTGATTGTACGTGGAATAACCGAAAGAGTTTTGGCTGGTAGATCTTCCGTAGTTACTGGCTTGGCCTGCTCCAAGGCCTGTGCCTGTTGGGGGTTGACCGTAGGTGGAGCGCCCGAAGCCGGTCGGTTGACCGGAGCTGGTAGCGCCAAAGCTACCTGAGCCTGTTCCTGGGCGGGCGCCGGAGGTCGGCTTCTTCCTGGGTGGAAGTTCACCGCCAGAACGTCTTCTGTTCATGGGAATAGTTGCATCATCGCCAATGGTTTTGCCGTTTAATCCGTGATTGTAATTCAAATCTAAGTTCCCTTTCGAATTAGAAGATTTATGGGGTGTGTCGACACTTTTACCGGCGGTACTCCCGATTGGTGATCCTTCGGGGCGGTCCGATTCTAATTTCACCTCGCGGTTATGGCGTCTCACCCGCTTCCCTACAGTCACAGGGCCCAAAAACCCCAACTTGTTGTTTCTACGAGCCTGTTTATTCTCTTGCCAAGAAGCTGACTCTACTAAATTTTCTCTGGCCGCTGTCTGCTTCTGGTTGAGTATTGCTTCCTGAGAATTGCGGCCTAGGGGATAATTTTTATTAGGTAAAGGAGGAGCCTGTACAGGTCGGTTAACTTGGACCAGCTGTTTGTCGGTTTTCAGAGGTTGGCCGACTGGGGAAAAAGATGGGGGGTGTTGATGTTGAAAACTCCGTGACTCCCGATTGCTCAGTGGGCGAGGTTGAACAGTTGGAGAACCTGGAGATTGGATCGCCACGGGTGGAGCGTTGCGTCCCGTACCGCCTTGTGGGTTCGGCACTGCTGGTTGAGCCGCCGCTGGTGGGACGTTGACTGGTGATGAAACGGGAATAGGGTGTAGGAGCGCCATGCTGGAGGAGGCGAGTTGCGAAGGAAGTGAGAACTGCGAAGAATCATGCAGCTGAGGGGAGGAGGTCTGTCTGGGATTTTGTGATGATATTGGAGGTTGAACTGCGAGAGGAGCGCTCGAAGAGGCTGGCTGGTGTGAATTTGAAGGTTGGGCTAGGCTCGAGGAAGGCGCAGAGCCGACAACCTGTCTCCAATCCTCAGATGAACGGGACCAAGGCCTAAGCGGTGAAATTGTGCATCTTCTGCCATCGAATGGCCTAGGAGGTTGTGCGGAATCCTGCTCCTGCCTTTGGGATAGCTGAGGATCTGGCTGGAGTTCCAGGGGAGGATAGTGCAGGCCCTTGTAAGCATGCAGAGGTGGAGGAAGAGTATGTTTTCGGGTTGGCAATTTAACTCCGGCCGCCCGAGCTGCCCGAAGGTAAAGTTCACGGTAAGCCGGATCGTTACGTTGCCTATTGGCATCTGAGGAAACCGGCAAGTTCTGGCTACGTGGATGGCCCGACTGATTTACTTCTTCCTTTGGAAGGTTGGCCTCGCTTAATTCATTCGATTTTTTTTTTGTTTCCTCTACCACACTGGCTGGTTGAAGAATTTCGAAATAGTTGTCCTGATCCAGTGCTGTAGCTGGCGGTTTTCCTTTGCCATAATGTGTTACGGATGGCATGACAGGAGAACTGTTACTTATTGCTGTGTTATCTAACGCAGTCGTTTGCGGAACTTGCGTAGGATACGACCCCAAATTTTGCGCTGGAACATCCTGGGGCTGGGGGGTCAGCGCAGCGGCAATTTCCCGCTCCAGTCTATCTACGCTCGTTGAATTGGCCTCCTCCAAACCAGGAGCCAGGAGCGTGAGCCCCAGCAACCGGTTTCTCTTGTCGCGGCGTTGCCTTTGGCTGTATTTCTTGGGTATGGCAAGTTCCTTTTTGTTCTTGCCTTTGGAGGAATGCTTATCCTTTTGTTTATCAGCCGAACGGTCTACGTGCTTTATCTCCAAGCGGAAAACCTTGGCCTGCGCGGCCCTTCCGACCGAAGTTGAGGAAACATTTTCAGGGGAGGGTGATCCTGGAACGGTTTTGGAGGCCCCTTCCCCTTTACTGGAGGTTGGTGCTCCCAGTGGTGTATGTTTGTTGCCTATTTGAAGAACTTTCTTGCGCGGTGGATCCAATCGCGTTTTTGCGCCTGTTTGCGTCTCATGGCTAGCATTACCCACCGTACCCGAGTTGTTTTGAACAGATGTCCGAGAGTTGTCTCGTATAGCCAAGAATGGATGTCCCTGTGGCATTTTACTCGTCCCATTTTGCTCAGAGAGGGTTGTGTTGCCGCCTTGAACTTTAGGTTGAGACGAGCCCGTCCCGTGCAAGAATTCCTCGCTTTCCGACTGCGATGGGGTTACTGCAGATGAAACTTGTCCGGCAGATGGCGACTGCTCGAGATTAGTAGGTGCTTGAACGCTGGACACTCGGCTACGCAAACTGCTCACAAATCCACTTTGCGCGGGAACCGAAGGCTGGGGGTCAGCAAAGACAGAAAAGCTGCCAGGCATACCGCCCGTTCTTTCCACATTTTCTGGGTCTAGGCCCGTTTTTCTGGGATCTACAGCCATTTGTCTTAAGTTGAGAACCTCATCCAATTTATTTTAACTGCAAATATATTATCACGCCGAAAGCAAAAAAGTTCTGCTTGGCTTAAAATTCTCCCTCATTTAAAGGCTTAAGAGAACTGCTCATTTCTGCTGCGTTTATGTTTTTTTTTCTTTTTTTTGTTGGAAATTGATAAAAATTTGAGAAATGTGGCCTTTTGAGTGTGGCTGAAATTCTGCTGAATAATTGGTGAATTCCTTAAGGCTTTTAATGCATGAATAACTGGTCGAATTCCAACAGATTAAGGCAAGTTTTAGTGAACTATGATTAGAACATCTAGTCGATTGTGAAATTAGGCATGTCCTAGAAAAAGTAGAAATGTGGAGTACAATTTGGGAACAGAGGCCGTTTTTCGGGAGCGCTTTTTAACAGTTTTTTTACTTAAATTCTGATAATTTACGGAAAGTTTACTTTATAATGCGAGAGTGAAGGATTCTAATTCGCGGTGAACCGCTGGGTGTGGTGATAGGTACGTATGGGGAGCTGTTAGCAGTTGGAGACCGTATTGTGCGACCAAGCGAAGAATTCTACGAGGTAGTTAGGCATATGTGGCCGCCGTGTTGGTAAGCTCTGGAAAGGAGGTAGAACGAGATTATGCAAATGCTGAATGCTGTAACGTCTGCGCAAGCTAATCCACTCACCTTCTCTGCTGCTCCTTCTGCGGCGGTGGGAGGCGGAGCTCCGTTGCCTGGTTTAGCGGGTGGTCAGAGGCCTGGGGCCTTTGGATTAGCCCAGAGTTCCTCTCCTGGTGGCTTTGCACAGGCTGGGAGTGCTGCATCGACTGGCAACACTATCTTCTCCAGAATTGCTGGACTTTTCGGGCATAACTCTGGAAGCGCTCCTGCGGTTTTTGTTGCCCGTGGCGCGGATGTATTTCAGTTCCAGGCGGGTCAGAATCTGTTCGGTCAGGTTGTTGAGCAAGATCCGCAAAGCGGCATGGCCACTCTGCGTTTTGGCAGTGCTACGCTGCAGACCAAGGATCCAGCACTCGTTGTTGGACAGAAGCTTAACGTTACTGTAACCGGTCGGCAAGAGAATACCGTAACCCTGCAGGCTAATTCTACTCCGTTTGCTTCGCTCACCAGTGAAAATGTCAATCAGGCCTTAACTCAAACTTTGGTGAAGCTGAACCTACCCATGTCGGAGGGCAATTTCATGCTGGCCAATTCTTTGGCCGAACATGGTTTGCCGTTGGATAGGCCGACCTTCGAGGGAATGCAGAAGGCACTGGCTCAAATGCCGGCAACTTCTAATCCCGCGGTCTTCAATGCCAGGGTTGGGGCTGCCCTATTTTTGCAGAATAGTCAGTTGCCCGTTTCAGCCCAAAATCTCACTGTTTTGAGCAATTTTATCGCTGCTAACCCCCAGGTTGCTCAGCAGCTTTTTAGTTTGCAGGGTGAGGTTAAACGTATTCTCAATTCACCTTCAAGCCTTTCCACTCAGGGAGTGGAAGCGCTTTCCAAGGTTCCTGGGCTTTTGAGTGAAATGATCCTTGAGCCTGGTGGTAATGTTAAAGGGAGTGGACAGGCGGGACAGTCGGCCTCGGCTGGTGGTACTTCTAAAGCCCTTTTTTCAGCGGCTAAGCAGGCAGGTATCGAAACTCATTTGGCCTTAACCGGCGGCACTGAGCCCGACTGGGAGCTGGCTGCGTTGATGCGTGAGTTTCATCAGATGCTGGAGTCCAACTCATCGAACAGTCCTTTGGCCGCCTTATATCAAAGTTGGCAGAACTATCAGGACAATTTAGCGGCTCAGCGTCTCATCAACCAGGGTAAGCCGGATTCATCTTTGGGCTTTTACTACTTGCAGATTCCTTTACGTTACGAGTTCGGTGAATCGGCAGAAGTTTGGATTCGTTATCGCTGGAAGGAAGAAACGGGCAGGCGTGTGGTCGATCCCGAGGATACCAGGTTGGAGTTCTCGGTTAGGACCGATTCTCTGGGGGAAATGTTCTTTACTTTAGATGTCGTTGGCGATGTGGTTCATCTTACCGTTAAGTTGGAGGATGAGGCTTCGCTCGACTATCTGGAAAATTATCTGCCAGCCTTGCAGGAACGTATTCAGGGCCTGGGCTGGACGACAGGATCCTTTTTGGCCGATTTGTGCGATAACGCCTTGCCGTTTGAACATGAACTAGCTGGGTGCCAGGATCTGGCAGATTTGGAGACCTTAGATGTCCAAGCCTGAGTCTGTATCGGAACTTAAATCGGCCAAGGTGGCGGTGAGTGTAGCTTACTCTGAGGACGGTACTACTAAGGTCCTAGCCTCCGCGGTGGGAGATAAGGCTGAAGCGATGATCGCCCGGGCCGAAGAGGAAGGGGTGGAGGTTGTCAAAGACTCCCAGAAGGTAGGGGAGCTTCTGGAAGAGCAGGGAAACGAAGCTGTTATTGCCCCACGTCTTTACGAACTTATGGCGGCAGTTATAGATTTTTCCCAGGAGTTGAGTGATTTAAAAGCAGGGCGTTTCTCTTGAATCGTCTGGCCCGCTGCTTTTGAAAGTTTTAATCGGTGGGGGAAAAGGTGCAAAGGTTTTCACATAGAAAGAAAAAATCGGGTTCGTCTAACGCACACGAACCATATTGTCGGAGGTGTTCCAATGCTTGAAGGGATGAGAATGGCTGCACAGGGTATGATGACCCAGGCCGCCAGACAGGATGTCATCACTAATAACTTAGCCAACGTAGGTACTGCTGGCTTCCGTAAGGAGAGTGCCCAGATTACCTCTTTTAACGAAATCCTCAATCGCGAGGTAGGCGGCATGGATGGCATGACCCAGTCTTCCTGCGAGATTTCTACTGCTCCCGGTATGGAAGTGTCGGGTAGGTTATCTACCAGCTCTGTTACTCACAATGCTCAGGGCTCTTTGAAGGAAACCGGTAATCCCTTTGACATGGCCTTGGACGACAATGGACGTGGTTTCTTCACCATTCAGACTCCAGAAGGCATCCGCTTCACCAGAGCGGGCAATTTCCACCTCTCCACCAATGGTGAGTTGGTCACAGCCGATGGTTCACAGGTGATGGGACACCGCGGCCCGATCAAGCTGCAGGGCAGCAATTTCACGGTCTCTAACGATGGCATTATCTCTTGTGATGGTCGTCCGGTTGATAAGATTTTAGTGGCTGTTTTCGATAACACCGAGCAACTCAAGCGCACGGGTGACAATCAGTTCAGTGCTAACGCTAAGGTGAGCGCCACCAACGATTTCCAACTCAAGCAGGGTTACGTTGAGCAGGCTAACGTCAACGCCCTTACCGAAATGGTTGATCTTATGATGGTTACCCGCAACTACGAGGCCAACCAGAAGGTGCTTCAAGCCAACGATAAGATGCTGGAGAAGGTTGCCAACCAAGTTGGCGCGGTTCGTTAGTTCTCTTTTGCCTAGGAACCTCGGTTCCTAGGGATCTGCAAATATTAATTTGGAGGAAAAAGTATTATGATGCGTTCACTTTACACTGCTGCGTCCGGTATGATGGCCCAGCAGATGAATATGGATAACATTTCCAACAACTTAGCCAACGTCCAGTCCACCGGCTTCAAGAAGACTCGCATAGATTTCCAAGATCTGCTTTATGCGACCATGCAGGATCCCGGCACTGAAGCTACCGCAGGTACTCAGATCGGTATGGGTGTCCGTGCTTCCTCCACCGAGCGCATGTTCTCCCAGGGCTCTCTGCAGAAGACCAACAATCCTTACGATGTAGCCATTCAGGGCGACGGTTTCTTCAAGGTCACCATGCCCGACGGTTCCTCGGCTTACACTCGCGATGGCGCCTTCAAGTACGATGGTGACAAGGGCCAGATCGTTACCAGTTCCGGTCAGTCTTTAGGCATCAACGTTCCCAAGGATGTTACTAACGTTGAGATCCGTCCCAACGGTGAGGTCTTTGGTGTGCGTATCGATGGCGACGGTCAGCCCGAGAAGATCGCTCAGGTTAAGTTGACCCGCTTCCTCAATCCCGCCGGTCTGCAGGCTATCGGTGGCAACCTCTACGTGGAGACCCCCGTAGCTGGTGCCAAGACCGAGAGCATTCCCGGTGAGAATGGTTTGGGCGTTTTGGCTCAGGGCCACCTCGAGAAGTCCAATATCAACGTTGTTGAGGAAATGATCTCTATCGTTCAGGCTCAGCGCGCCTTTGAAATGAACCAGAAGGGTGTTCAGGCTGCCGACGAAATGATGAGAATGACCAACCAGCTTCAGAGCTAGCAGTCAACTGTTTAGTCTCCGCCTTGCTAGGCTGGTTCGCAGCGCGACTGTGTCCTTGAACTGGGGTACAGCTTTTGGGGACCAGCCAGCGGCAGAGGTAGAGTTTGGAGGTTTATTATGCAGATTGAGGGCTTTACTCCCGAACCTTTGGCCCAGGCGGCTGTTTCTTCTGCTCCTTCCAAAGTGCAGGACGAAGCGAAGCTTCGTGAGGCCTGCCAGCAGATGGAAAGTGTTTTCCTCAACCAGATGCTAGCCCAGATGCGCAAGTGCACTGGCGCCGGCGAAGACAGCCTCTTTGGTAGCAAAGATCAGGAAATGTTTAATGGCATGCTCGATCAGGAGAGGGCTAAGGCGTGGTCCCAGAACGGT
Source organism: uncultured bacterium (assembly GCA_900313515.1). GTDB lineage: Bacteria > Vulcanimicrobiota > Xenobia > Xenobiales > Xenobiaceae > Bruticola. Next base: position 9,239 of record OMRK01000025.1, read on the forward strand.
GGCGTAGGTTTGGCCAGTATTCTTTTTGAGCAGATGAAAAATCAGCAGATGTAGTGATCTGTTTTGGCTTATAGACAGCGGAACCTGGTGCTGGCCGGGGAGGTCGGCGCCGGGTGGTGTGTCTTGAATTTTGAGGGGGATTTTGGTTATGGGTAGAGTTAACATGTGAATTTTTGTGTTATCTCCGCTCATTTTTTTTTATTGTAATGAAAAAGTATTTTGCCTAGAAGGTTTATAGACGCGCAGGTTGTAAGGGTGCTGAAGTAGCGTGTGGTTGCGCTGGGCGTGTCTTACGGGTTCGGTGCGTTTTTGAACGGTGTGTTTTGCCTTTCTGCTGATTGGGGCGCTGTGGAGATAGTGGCTTTTGCTGAATTTAGCGATTAGCGGACGACGCGGCTCTAGCTCGGCTAGGCCGTGGTGGCTTTATGCCCGGTAGTCGAGGGGGATTGTGGGAGTAAGGTTAGGTCGGATTTAAAGCGGGATTTTAGGTCTTTGAGCAATAGTAATGTGGACATAGGTCTTCTGTGGAAGCAGTACAAAGAGACTGGCGATCTTCAGCTACAGGAACGGTTGATAGAGTATTATAGGCCAATGGTTCGCGGTTTGGCTGCCAAGATTATGACCAAGCTGCACTGCTCTGTTGAACTTGATGATCTGTACAGCGATGGCCTGTTTGGTCTTTTGCGGGCTATTGAGGGGTTTGAGCTGAGTCGTGGTTTTAAATTTGAAACATATGCTACGCCTGTGGTGCGCGGAGCTATTTACAATGGCCTGCGCCGCTTGGATTGGTTGCCAGAGCGCACCCGCTCCAAGGCCCGAGCTCTTCAGAAGGCTATAGATAAGTTTACTTCCATAAGTGGTCGCCAGCCCAGTGAGGAAGAGCTGGCCGAAGAACTCAAAATCTCCGCTGGTGAGGTTTTTGATCTCATTTCCTGTTTGGGCTGTGTATATTTACTTTCCCTAGATCAGCCCTTGAATGCTTCCGATAGCACAGAAGGCACTATCATGGATGTAGTGCCAGCTGATTCCTCCTTTTTTGATCCCGTTAAGGAATTGGAATTTTCCGAAGAGCGCAGTCGTTTGCGCTTGGCCATCTCCCAGCTGAACGAACGTGAGCAAACGTTAATAAAGATGCATTATTTCGAGGGGGTAACTTTTGAGAAAATTGCTCATATATTGGGGGTCTCTAAGCAGCGTATTTCGCAGATGCACTCCAGGGCGGTGAGGCGTTTGCGGGAGTGTCTGGGAGATGAAGGCATTTCCAGCGAGGCCATGGCCGGTTTTCTAGTGGAAGGCTGAAGGAACAGCTGGAAAATTTAGGCGCTTGCTGTTGATGTGCTTTGTTTGATTGTTTTTTGAGCAGGCCGTTGTCGGCAGGCTTTTTTGTTTTTGGCATGTAATGCTGGGAGTAATTGAGGCGTGAACGATAAAACCGGTTGTGGCAGTCGGTTAGCCAGGCTCGTGCGGAGCAGGGTCTTTCTTGTGTGTACAGTTTTAGCTGTTGCTGTGGCCTATGTATTGGGCGGTCTGGCAGCTGCCTTGGGGATCTATTACATGAATTTAGGTTTTTTCTACGATCCCGTAACATGTCTAGCCGAGCGTGCCCACCTAAGCTTATCCTGTATCAACCTATATGGAGACAGTTTTACCAATGAGGTCGAAATTCCATTAAGTCTCGTTAGAGAGCTGTTGCCGACGAGTAGTAGCGAAATTTTTATAGCTGGGAGTAGATATCTTCCCACGGCAGAGGAGATGCAGCGTGACCCTAAGGTCGGGTGGATCGGTCGGTGCAGGCTTCCGGATAAGGAAACGATATATAGAAAAGAGTTGCAGCTTCTGGGTGAGATGGACCCAGTAAAGGGGAGGCGTGACTCGATATTTTCAGCCTTCTGGGACTCCATTTATTTTCCATGGTGCAAGGATTGGGCCCGAAATCCAGATCTGAGCCTCGAGCAGCGACGTCGCAGTGAGTATAGACGTCGTAAGCAGCTACAGAATCTTACGCTTGCTGTTGCAGCGATGGCGAACGATTACCAATATGTCTATTCAAAAGGTTTCGAGTTTGAGCGGGCTGCCCGGGCTGCCGCCAAGGAACTTGAGGGTAAAGATAAAGAGCAGTCTGAGGCACTTATTGCCCAGGCTGCGTTTTTGCGGCTATACCAGGTTTCCGGTTTGTGTGAGTTGGAACGCTATTCTGAAGCTCTGCAGATTATCAAGGGTACTTACCCATTATTGAAGAAGGGGAAAGAGACGACTGGAGTAGGAAGAACATTAGCTGCTCTGGAGATGTCTCTTTGCTTAAAGACAGGGCAACCGGAGACAGCAGTAAAGGTTTGTGAGCGCTTTTTAAGGCAGGCTTCCCAGTCGGGGGCTACTCAAGGAAAACAATTGGGGGCTACTTATGAAAACAGTAAGGATTATGTAGATAAGTTTTTGGCGCCCGCTCTGGCTCAAGCTCTTATCTGGGAAGAGTTAGGACATGAAGCCTGGGCGGCAGGGGTTTACCATCGTATTCTTGATGATTCGAAAAAATTGGGATTTGCTGAAGATCTAGCTGAAGAGAGAGAACTGGTAACCGCTCTTTCGATTCGACTCAGTCGTGAACCGGGCAAACCCGATTCTATAGAAAAGGTTAAGTGGATTGAGGAACTAGCTATTCAGAAATGGGGCAGACTTAATTCGATTTGGCTGGGGGCGGCCACTTATACATGTGACAAAATCATAGCTAAAGAGAAGCATTCCTCGGGTGGACGGGAAAGGTTGCTGGAGGCCTACCTGCACAAGGGCCGTTTGCTCGGTGTAATTGAGCATGTTGCCCAACTTGCTGGGATGTCATTCACTTACGAAGAATGTCGCAAAATTTGTCAACAAGCCCTAGCAATTGTAGATAAACTTCCGAACGAGAGCAGGGCAGAGGTGGAAAGGCAGTTATTCGATTTAATACGTGTCTTCATTAACGACGGGTGCGATCCAAGTAATGACTTAATCTTGATTTTTAACCCGGTATTATCTTTGCTGTCTGGATCGAACCTGGGACACACTGCTCAGGCACTCTACCTTGCGCCCCAGGTCGGCTGGTTGATTTGCTGCTCAGCCCAGGTTCTGCTTTGATTCGAGAGTTAATTTAGAACCGCCAGAAATTCCTAACCCTGCCAAGGCGATCTAGGCCTTTGGTGTTTGGAATCCTGGCGGTTTCAGAATTGCCCTAAAAACTAGCGGAAACGTCTAGCCAGGCTGGATATGTCGTCATCTTTAGTAGCCTGGCCTATGGCGTTAAATTTCCAGGCGCCATTGTGCTTGTACACTTCGCCGAAGATTAGAGCGGTCATGTTCTCGTACTCTTTGCCTACCATATCGTAGCGGCAGAATTCCTGGTTCTTTTCATCGCATATGCGGATAAAGGCATTGTCTATCATGCCAAAATGCTGACTGCGCATCTCAGCCATAAAGATGTTGACTACAAAAACGAGCCGATCATATTCGGCTGGAACTCTGGTTAAATCCACAACAACCTGCTCATCATCACCATCGCCTTCGCCGGTGAGATTGTCGCCCATGTGCCTGACTGCGCCGCTGGAATGGGTGAGATGTTTGTAGGAAACGATATCTTCTTTTTCGTCGACAAGTTTTCCATTTTTGCAGAGAAATACGGAGGCATCGCAGTCTATATCTGAGTCAGCAATGCTAAAGGAACTGAGCAGGCTGCTAAAAAAGCCGCCTTTTTTTTTGGCAACATCCCATCCTAAACCAATCGTGATCTTGGTAAGTCCATTGCCATCCGATTTTTGCAGATTAATCTTCTGCCCTTTGCTCAAACTGATAGCCATAAAATTTTTACCTCCGCAATCTTTGTAGCCTATACCGTAATTGTTAATGCCGACAGGTCCATATCAACACTATTTTAGCCGCACTCAACAAGGCAGGCCAGAACCTGACTACCGCCTTCATTTGCACAGTGAACGGGCCGCTCACTACGGCACCTAGATTCAAAGACTATGCTAAAAATACCTACCTGCTACTAGAAATTGAAATCAATTGGCGAAAGTACTTCCCCGAAGCTGGCTGTTGTATTTTAGACATGTGATTGGTCGTTATTCCTAGTGAAAGATAGAGGCGAGCAGTAAAGTTTGTAGTAAAAGGAACCAACATATTTTACAATTTTTAATTGTAAATGTAGCGTTATAAATTAAG
>OMRK01000028.1 GCA_900313515.1 uncultured bacterium
CAGTTGGTCACAGCTCATGGCCAGCGACTTCCCGGCGTCAGCCAGGCTATCCAATTTCTTCAGGCCCAAAATATCCCCTTGGCCCTGGCTTCTGCTTCGTCACCCATGCTCATCAATGCTGTATTAGAGGCCTTGCAATTACATGGCGTTTTCCAGGCCATCCGCTCAGCCGAGCGTGAGACCTACCCCAAACCTCATCCCAGCGTCTTTATCAATACGGCCCAAATGCTAGAAGCCGATCCCAGCCAATGTCTGGTGATCGAGGATTCCATCAGCGGGGTCATCGCTGCCAAAGCCGCCCGCATGACCTGTGTAGCTATACCAGAAAAGGCTCTGCGTCACAAGAAGCAGTTTGCCATAGCCGATCTACAGTTGGAGAGTCTTTTAGAACTTCCCGAACACTGGCAAGAGTTGGAAGGCTCCCTAATATAGCGATAAGAACGTGGGGGGGATAAGTCGGTTTCCCATTCAAAAAAACAGCCGCCCCACATCCACGCAGCTAAAGCGAGTGGTTTTAGGGCGGCTCTTATAGCGTTATTGAAAAAGTTAAAGTAATGTGCTGTGCTGGTCAGCCACTATGTAGTGATAGGTAGCAAGAATACCCCGTCTTTGGGCATTGAAACTCTTAAAGACTCCTATGTTTAGGCAAGCCTTGCACACACATGGCTGGCCGGGGACGAGCTGGACATATGTACTCACAGCCGCCACAACCACGACACTTGTTGGTGTCAACCATCACTCGTCGCTTCCCGTCCTCGCCGGGTATATCCACCACAGTAATGGCCTTGCTGGGGCATATCTTACTGCAGGCATTGCAAAAATGCCCGCTACTATTGCGACAAGCTTCCCGGTTCCACACGGCAATACCAATCTGAGTTGAGGCCTTGCGCATGGGAGTAACCTTGGCAATGGCGCCGGTGGGACAAACCTCAGAGCATTTGGTGCACTCGGGACGACAATAGCCTTTTTCGAAAGACATAGCCGGCTGAGTTAGATTAATAAGGCCATTCCGAGGAGCTATAACCAAATGACTAGCCGAAGTGTTGAGCACCCGGCTGGTGCAATTGCTGACACACAAAAGACATCCTATGCAACGCTTATGGAAATTGCTCAAGCTTTCGGCGCCGCAGGGCACAATATAGTTTTTGCGCTCCGGATTGATCCTGGGCGGCCTCTCTCCACCAGCTCCATGGTGCCCGCCATGGCCGTTAGGCCTATCACCCTGTCCTTTAACGTGCTGGGCAGCCTTTGGTTCAGGTGAATTAGTTTCGGCCGAGCTTTTCTCAACGGCTTCACCAGAGGCCCCCGGCTCCGCCTTAGCTGGGGTTACTCCCATAACGACAGCTCCCAACCCCAAGGCTGTTCCCAAGAGTCCTCCCAAAATTCCACGCCGCGAATAAACGGGCTGCTCTGGCAAATTTTTCCTATCTTTATCCATTGCCGCACCTCTAGAAGTCTAGATCAATCGGGCCGATCTCGCCAATCGGTAATTAGTTTAAGCCGGCCGTCTTTAACAGCCTAATCCGACCACGCAGAGCCCCCTTCCTTGCAGTCTCACCATCTGGGCCTCGCTCTGCTCAGCTAAAACTTGCCCGGTCCCACCATAATTAGCTACATTCTGCTCAGCCCCCCAGCCAACTTCCGCGCTTATTTGGCCGCGTCCTGTTAAGTAGAGGTCTGTTCTGGGATAAGCTGTTGCTGCGCGGTCGCTGACTCCGCTCTCTTTTCAGTCGAGGCCGGCCTGGAAGTAAAACTTATAGCTCCCTTGGGACATACATACAGACAGTTGAAACATTTCACGCAGCGGGAATTATCCACCTGGCCCTCCCTAATATTCAGGCAGGCAGACTTACAGAGCCTACTGCAAGCTCCGCATTTCACGCATTTATCAGCATCTATGCCAATGCGCTTCCAAGATCTCTGACTCAATATTCCTAAAAAAGTTCCAACCGGACAGATGGTATTGCAATACCAACGCCCCTTAAACCAAGCAATAGCCAAAATTGCAACGGCCAGAGCCAGGGCTAAAATGGAACTAAGTAAACCGTAAACGGCATGCTCAACCGGCACAACAGCACCAAAAAAGTCCAATCCAGAAAATTTCAACAAAATATTATTGTTGATAAAAACTGCCAAAGGATGAACTACTAAAGTCATGCAACGACCGAACAAGGCATAGGGTGAAAGCAGGGTAAAAAACAGGTGGAACCCGACTGCCAGCGAGGCTATGTAAAGAATTAAAATGATGTATCTAGTTCTGGAATTAGCTGGAGCATATTGGAATTTCGGCTGACGGCGCAATTTGGCTCCAAAATGAGAGAAGAGATCCTGAGCTATTCCCAAAGGACACACGCAAGAGCAATAAACACGCCCAAAAAGCAGGGTAATTACCAGCCACACGGCCACTGTCCCCAAACTTAGAGTCAAGACGGCGGGCACAAACTGGATTCTAGCTAAAAAAGATGTCCACGGAGCCGCTTGAAAAAAATTCATGTAAAGGCTCAAAAACCCCAGCCCTACCAGGACAGCCAGCCCCAAGCGCAATTTTTTCAACATAAACCAAAAATCCCCGTACAGAAAAAACTAGCCCCAAAAGAGACAGCACCACCCAAACAACCACCGCCTGCCAGTTCAAATTGCTAATTACTCACTGCTAATTGCTAATTGATCATTTACTTCGCTCTTAAGCGCTCGGTAAAGGCCTGAATGCTCTCCAGTTCGGCCGGAATATTGATCTTCTGCGGGCACTTGGGCAGACAAGCGCCACAGCCAACACAGTGATCCGCCTGCGCTTCCTTGGGCACAGTCCTGTTGTATTCGGAAAGGTAGGTAGAAACAGCCTTGGCATAGTTAGGATCGCGCTTGCTGGCGGGAATTTCGTGGTCAACCACATTCTTATTGTAATTACGGAACACATCGGGAATAGCCACGCCGAATGGGCAAGGCACACAATAGCGGCACCCCGTGCAGGGAATGCGCTGACTGCCCTTCTCTGTGGATCCTACCGCATTAGCCAAAACCTTCTGTTCTAACGCAGTCAAAGTCTTCAGAGGCGAGAAAGTGGAGATATTATCCTCCAAATGCTCCATGTAAGTCATACCGCTTAAAATTGTTAAAACGCTGGGCAGAGAGGCACAGAAGCGAAAAGCCCAGGAGGCCACGCTCTTATCTGGAGCGGCCTCTTTCAAAATAGCATTGCCGCCACGGGGCAAGCTGGCTAGACCGCCACCCAAAAGAGGTTCCATAACGATAATCGGAATATTGCGTTTGGCCAGCTCATTGTACATCCATTTAGCTGTAACTGGATGCTGGGCGTCGTTTACGGCTGGACCTAAATCCCAATCGTGGTAGTTAAGCTGAATTTGTACGAAGTCCCAGTCGATACCCTTATTGAGCACATACTGGAAGAGCTCGCTGTTGCCGTGGAAAGACCAACCTAAATTACGAATGCGCCCGGCCTTCTTCTGCTCCAACAAGTAATCTAACAGGCCATATTCCTCGTAAACCCGCTTAAAAAGCTCAAAGTTATTGAGATTGTGCAAAAGGTAGTAATCTATGTACTCGGTCTGCAGATTCCTCAGATGCTCCTCAAAGATCTCTTTGCCATGCTCTAGGCTGGAAACCATAAAACCAGGCATCTTGGTAGCCAGGTAAAAACTCTCGCGCGGATACTTCTTCAGGGCTCGCCCCACAAAGGCCTCAGAGGTGCCGTTGTGATAAACGTAGGCCGTATCGTAGTAATTCACACCATGGGCGTAAGCGGTATCTATGAGCTTCTGAGAAAGAGCCTCGTCTATAATCTCCTTACCACCTTGGATGATGGTAGGAAAGCGCATGCAACCGTACCCCAACAATGAAACCATTTGGCTGGTACGCGGATTCTTGCGCAGTGCCACCTGCCCCAAATTCTTGGCCGCCCTAACTTCGGTCTGCGCACCTTCTATGGCCTTGTTTACCTTAGAGGTGCACCCCCCCAGAACAACAGAAGCGGCCGCCGTAACGGCTCCAGCTCCCAGCACGGCCAAAGTTTGCCGCCGGGTTATGCCCCCACCTTCGCAGTTATGACTATGACCTGGACACTTACCGTATTGTTCGTTATTCATTCAGCGGCCTGCCCTTCTGATGATTTTATACACTTTTCCCCCCCTTCGAACGGCGCAGGCTGTCCCTCCGCCGCACACTCTTAATTGCTGGCTCTAGGAGGCTCTATGGCCAAGAAGTCGCGATTGAGGCGCTCTTTGTAGCTATCTACCAACTTGCTCAGTTCCTCAAAGCTGGAGCTCCTAAGCACCAGGCCCACGTGGTGATCCTTATGGTTGCGCCAGAACACCTCCGGATCGTTATAGGAGGAAGTATCTGGATCAGCCTGACGCGAGAGGCAGTTCAGAAGAGCGGCACTATCCGAGCGGCGCTGCGGCAAAACATATTCCTCACCTTTGGCATAGGCGATCTCCAGCCTGGCCCACTCCTGCCACATATTCAAGCCGGTGGCTGCCTCAACCATCATGTCGATACTGGCTCCACCAACGCGAGCCGCCACCTCCAGGAAGTAAATTTGTCCATCTTTTTCCGAGCGGATGAACTCGGCATGGGTTATTCCCCGCACCAATCCCATGGCCGCCACAACTTTCCTGTTCATCTCCGCTACTTCCGGCTCTTCGGCGTAACCTTGAGGCAAGGTACGGGTGCAGAACACACCGCCAAAGTTCCAGATATCGAAGGGAGGCTTATCGTAACGGGAAACATTGGAGAACAAGATCTCTCTGTTCCAAACCACAGAATCAACATGATAGACGGAGCCGGGCACATACTCCTCCAAGAGGCGGTGACTCTGATCGTCGCCCAGTTGCTGGATAGTATCCCAAAGTTCCTGAGGATTGTTAATCTTCTTGATACCAACGGCACCGGCTTCAGAACGCGGCTTCAAGAACCAAGGGCCGGGCACTTCATCCATAAACTGCCTTAATTTATCGTAATTCAAGACATGCTCAAAGCGCGGGCAACGGATATGCTCATCGCGGGCCTGCACACGCATAGCCAGCTTATCCCGGAAATAGCGGGCCGTGGTATCTCCCATGCCCGGAATGCGCAGATGTTCGCGCAGAGAGGCGGCTAACTCCACATCGTAGTCGTCCATGGGGATGATACGGTCGAAAATATGGGTACGAGCCAAATAGGAAACGGCATTGATAACATCTTCGCGCTTGGTAAACTCAGGCATATAGAAGGTGTCGGTAATGCACTCACGCTGCCAAGGAGCATCTTTCAAGCTGAGCTTGGTGAGCAGGTAAACGTTGCACCCCTCGCGGTGGCACTCTTCCATGAAGCGGTTGCCTTTGAAATAACTGGCTACAATCAACAAATTAACGGGTCTATCCAAAACAAACTCCCTATCTTCTGCCGCTCAAATAGCTCCCCCCAAGATGCCCGAAAGCAGCCTGAGTGGCCTAGGCGGCGAATTAACAACACAATATGAGAGAACTAATTGAAACAACTACCCTTCATTTTACCATCATTTGAGCAGAGCTTCAAATGCATCAAGATCGCGCTTAACTAGGGTCAAAGAATCCTGCCAGAACTGGGAACCCTGCAGGTCGACCCCCAA
>OMRK01000133.1 GCA_900313515.1 uncultured bacterium
AAGTTGGGTCTGGGGCTTTTGGGAATTAAGACGGTGGAGCGTATGTAGCAGGTACAAAACGAGCCTATCCAGGGCTAAAGCGATTTAGCTTTATTAACAGCTCTGGATAGGCTTGGTGTAAGCTCGCGCGGGGGCGCGGAGCGCTCCCATCCACAAAAAAGATTTAAAATCCCACCGATTGATCCTCGTAAAGGTAGGCGTAATCGATACCCAAGGTTTCGGATACGAAGATGCCGTGCTCCATCACCTGCTCCTTGTCGATCCAAATATCGCAGGAACGGGTGATAACGTCGACGTGAGTCATGCAGGACCAATCGGCGCCGGTCTGGCTGCCGTAAGGATCGCCGAAGGCTATATGGCAACCGGGAATCTTTTCATCCTGGAGCAGATTGCCGATAAATTCGAACACGGCCAGATTGGTGCCTATGGCGAATTCACCTATGCGGTCTGAGTACTGATAGCGATGGCAGTACTCCATAAATTCGCGCTCCAGCTCTTTGTTAGCGCAGGAAGCCTTCTTGAGGTAGCCGCCCTCCAACTCCAAGGTCATGGGAGTGTCGGATAAAACGCCGTATTTGGCGCTGAAATAATCGCCCACGGTTCCATCTACCACAAAAATACCATCTACGCTGTCCGGAAATGTCCAGACTTCGCCCCCGGGGAGATTGGACCAGACTTCCTCAATAATGCCGCTGGTTTTGCGCCAAGTGTATTTGGGGCTGAAGGTGCCGATCATATCGGTTCCGGCCAAGCTTTTCACGTGCACGGTGCGACATTGGCGAGCCAGATTCAAAAGGCGCCTGCTCACATCGTCAACCTTGCGGTAGTCCGCCCGCATACCTTGGCACATAATGCGCTCGGTAATGCCAACCATGTGCGCCAACTTGATGTGGTTGGCCTCAATGACGCGGGAAAACTGTATGCGCGTAGGCAGTTCGTTCATCTGGGGGAAAGCGCAATAAATGGCCACCTCGTAATCTTTGAGGGAATCCAGGATCTCGCCGGGCATATCTGTCATGGGGCGGGTTCCGTAATCTTCCAGAATAACGCGCTTGACGTCGGCACCGGCCTCGTTGGCCGACTTGAGCAGGGCATCGCTTATGAGTCGACTGTGCTCATCGGCTAAAATAAACAGCTTTTGTCCGGGTTGGACATTTAAACAGGTGCTTACGGCATTATGGGCACCGGGTAATAGATCTTCTAACGTGTATTTCTTTTCTCTAGTATCAGTCATCGTATTTCTTTCTTATCCATTAGAATGCAGACGGATAGTGGCTGGCCCTGCCGGGCCTCACTCTGGCTCCGTCTGCCGGTTATTTCCCAAAATAGAAAACTATCTGAACAAATTCAGGGGGAGTTGCGCCGTTCATAGCTTAAAACCTGCCTCCGACAAAGAAGGCGACCGCTGAGCCCATGTCCACCCCAAAAGCTTATTATGTGGGGTTAAAAAGGCTACAGCTCAATTCTTGAACATGCTTGCGCTACCTTACCATTTGCCCTTCGTTTAACAAGAGCTACTGTTCAATTTTGAGCATACGGTAACCGATGCCGATGTGGGTTTGGATATATTGTGGCGCACCAGCGGTTTCTTCGAGTTTTTTGCGGAGTGAGGCCATCAAAACCCGCAGCGTGCCCAGACCGCTTTCCCAATTGCTACCCCACACATTCTGGATAATGAATCTGTGCGTTAAAACCTTGCCGGTGTTTCTGGCCAGCAGGCACAGAAGCTTGTATTCAAGTGCGGTTAAATGTAATTCTTCGCCCGAAAGATAGGCGCAGCCAGTGTCATAATCGATGTGTAATCCACCGTTATCATAGGAAGACTGTGAAGCTGCAGATGGCTGAATGAGCGCCAATCGACGTTGAGTTACCCTCAGCCGAGCTAAAAGTTCATCGACCGAAAAGGGCTTGGTCAGATAATCATCTGCACCGGCATCCAGCGCATCTATCTTGTCTACATCCTCATTCCTGGCACTTATAACGATGATGGGTACATTTGACCAGCTGCGAACCTGTTTTATTACGTCTACACCGTCGATATCTGGAAGCCCTAGATCCAGCAGTATGATGTCCGGATTGTGCGAGGCCGTTTCCATGATCGCATTTTTGCCGTCAACAGCTGTAATGAATTGGTAATTGTGTGCTTTCAGGGTGATGGTAATGAGGTTTCGCACCGGGGTGTCATCTTCCACCACAAGTATTTTACAACTGCCCATATTTTGACACTTCCTCCAATGGTAGCGTAAAACTAAATACAGAACCGTGCGGATGATTGTCGGTTACTTGGATCTTGCCGCCGTGAGCTTCAACTATGGCCTTGCACAGATACAGCCCTAAGCCGAGGCTGCGGCGGTTATCCGCGATTTTATTGCTGCCGCAGTAGAACATGTTGAAGACCTTTTCCTTTTCTTCGTCGGGGATCCCGCTACCGGTATCCGTGACTGAAATTAAGACTGAGCGATTCAATTTTTCTGCTGTAACTGCAATATTGGAGCCTTCCGGAGTGTACTTAACGGCGTTGTCCACCAGATTGATAATGACTTGCACTAAAAGTTTAGCATCGGCTCTGACCAGTAACAACTCATCACCGCAGGAGGATGATAGGTGGTGTTTTAAGGTTCGGCCGGACATGTGTCGCATGGCTTCGCCGATAATTTCTGCTACCAATTCCGGCGCGGTTGAAAGAGACATTCTGCCATTTTCGATATGCGTGGCGTAAAGCAAATTTTCTACCAGGTTAATGAGCCATCTGGAATCATTGTAAATGTCCGAATAAATCTGTTGCTTGGCTGTATCATCAAAGCTTGGGCCATTCTGGAGTAAGTTGCTGGCATTGCCGGAAATGCTAGTGAGTGGTGTGCGCAGGTCGTGGGAAATGGTGCGCAGCAGATTCGCTCTGAGTTGTTCGCTCTTGGCTAGAACCGCTGCTTCTTCCTTTTCGCGGGCATTTTTATCATTTTCCAGAGCCAATGAGGTTTCACCGAGCACCGAGGAAAGCATCTCCTGTTCTGCGGCTTCCAGTGGAGCATTTTTTGCGTCAATGCCGGCCACTCCGTAAACACGTTCGCTGACACGGATAGCCAGGTAATAGTATTGAGCTTCTGGCATAGTGTCGGTATTGGCGCCTGCGGCGTGATTGTGGGCTAGTACCCAACGCATCGTGGCCATTTCGGTCTCTGTATCGAAGGGAGGTGTAATCTCCTCGTCCATACTGTAAAAGTGCGGGTTGATGGGCTCACCGTTATTGTTTTCAAATATGACTATATTTCTGCGCAGTAGCTTCATTATTTGGCCGCCAGCGGTCTGCAGAATTTCATTTTTATCTTTGGCCTTGGAGAGCAGCTGATCAGTGTCAAACAGAATCTTGGTACGGTAAGCATTTTTTGCCGAGTGGCCAGCCTGATCCTTGTAACGGAGTGCAAAGGTGCTGGTAATATAGGCGGTCAGGAACATTACTATGAAGGTCACGGGATAACCGGTTCCATAGGCGGCCAGAGCAAATCGCGGTTCAATAAAGAGGTAGTTGAAAATTATCACGCTACTTACCGAAGAAACCAGACTGTAAACTCGTTGGGAGGTTACGGCAGAGGTTAAGAGGACTCCGAGGAGGTAAATCATGATAATACTGGGATCGGTAAAACCGAGATTGTAGAACATTAGACTCAGTAGAGTTGTTCCGGTGAGAACTGCAATGCTCTTGGCTATATTACAGCCGATTCCCGGCCAATCCAGCTTGGTAGCCTTTCTGGGGTGATAGCTGACATCTATGTTGGCATCTGGAATAATGTGTATATCCAACTCTGGGATATAGCCAAGTAACTCCTCCGATAGGGCTGGTTTACCAAAAAGATGCTTTCTCGTTAATATGCTGCGTCCAAGTACAAGCTTGGTTACTTCGAAAAGCTTGGCAAATTCGGCTATCTGGTAGGGAATATCTTCTCCATAAACCGTTTCAATGCAGGCGCCCAGCTGATGGGCTAGCTTCTGATTCTCCTGTAGACGCTTTTTGTCTTGGGTGGCTGCGGCGGCAAAATTTGGTGTTTCGACAAATAGGGCTGTAAAACGGCAATTGAAGGCATGGGCCATTCTGGAAGCGCTCCGGATAACTTTTGCATTGGAGGGAGATGAAGATAGGCATACCAGAATATGTTCATCGGTGTGGGAGTAAGTCTCTTCTTGAACCTTCCTTGATTGGTGCTCCATTCTGCCGGCACACCAGCGCATTGCTAGCTCGCGCAGGGCCTTTTGCTGTTCTACGGTAGCAGATGATTCGCCACTTGACAGAGAGCCGGCCGAGTGTTGGGGAGCGGCGTCAACTAGTTGAATTTGATCGGTCAAATCAAACACGGAATCGGGGAGTCTCTCTTGGGTGGCAATACCAGTAATAGACGCAACTATAGTGTGCAGGCTTTCGATGTTAGCAATATCAACGGCCGCATAAACGCTTATTCCCGTATTGATAAGCTCTATAACATCTTGATAACGTTTCTTGTGGCGACAGGCGGGGCTGTTGGAAGCTGCCAGCTCATCTATCAGAACCACATCCGGTCGCTTTTTCAGGATGATATCCAGATCAAAGTCTGGTTTCCCCATAGCCATAGTGGAAGGCAGCACATCAAATTTTTTAATGAGCTGCTTGATTTCATCTGAGGCATGCGGCATAGCCGTTGCCGCTACCACAGACATGCCGCGTTCTTTGATCGATAGGGCTGAGCGCAACATGGCCAGCATTTTACTGCTGCTACCCGCGTAGCCTAAGAAAATTTTTAATTGTCCCTTCTTAGGCAAGGACATGTACGCACTGTTCCTTTCCAGAGTCCGGTGACATTCCCGCACTGTCTAACTTAGATTTGTAGCTAAAGCAATTTTTATAGAGACTAATTCGACCAGTGTTTTTGTTTGAAATCGCCGTAACCTCCTTATTTTATCTGCATTGACATAGGGCGGCTAGTCTGAACAAGTTTATTTAATTAGTCGAAAATTAAATGTGAAAACATTTATGAATAGCTTTTTCATGACCTAAAACTAGTATAGACTCCTGGTAATTTAAGACCATATCTGGCCTTATGTCCATTTTCATCGTCCCATTTTCACGGAGGCCGAGAATATTGATGCCGTATTTTTTGCGAATATCCAACTGGACAATTTGACGTCCGCGCCACGCCTCCGGAATGGATAATTCAAAAATAGCGTAATCATCATCTAGTTCGATGTAATCGAGAATATGCTCGGAAGTGCAACGTATGGCTGTCCATATGGCAAACTGCCTTTCGGGATAAACTACCTGATCCGCACCGTTGTGTAACAGAAATCTCTCATGTACGGCTGTGGAGGCTCTAGCAATTACTTTCTGAGCTCCAAGGCTTTTTAACAGGGAGGTCGTTACCAGAGAGCTCTGAAAATTGTCGCCTATAGCAACGATACAGGCATCAAAATCTTTAACGCCGATGGAAGATAGGAAGCGTTCATTGGTACTGTCGCCAATTTGGGCGCTGGTGACAAATTGCAGCACCGCATTCACCCTATCCTCATTTATATCAATTGCCATGACTTGATGGTTTAATTCCGCCAGTTTTGTAGCGATATGTGAACCAAACCGTCCTAATCCCACGACTAATATGGATTTCATGATATATCTCTCCT
>OMRK01000160.1 GCA_900313515.1 uncultured bacterium
CGGGAAGAGCTGGAGAGGCTTTTCGGCAAAAAGGTCTATTTGGATTTGTGGATCAAGGTTAAGGAAGATTGGCGCGATCGGCCCGATTGGCTGCGAGCTCTGGGGTACGAATAGATGGACTAGGTCGCTGATTACAGGGCAGGATCGCAGGATGCAAGGTGGTTATGGCCTGTGGGTTCGAATGTTGAAACCGTATCTTGTTACTTGATTCCGTCTAGTGGTCGTATATCAGGGCTGTTTGGGACAGAACTGCTACCTAGAATGGAGAAGACCGGCGGGGCAGTTTTAAGGAAAATAGTTGTAGTCTTGGAAGGCAGAGTCAAGCTGGTTCGTCAGCAGGCAGGCTTTGCCGGCTTTTTTAGCGTAATAGCAACGGAGCGGTGAGGTTATTGTGCTTTGCTGTGGATCGTTAAGGTTCGTTTTTGGCTGCGGCCTTCAGGCTTAGAACGAGTGGGCAGCCGGATAAGTTTGCAGGAGGATAAATCAAGTGGAAAAGCAGGAACGTATTACGGGCCGTATGATTGGTGATATGATTGATCATACTCTTTTGAAGGCGGATTCTACCCGAGAGCAGATCCTTAAGATTTGTGAGGAAGCGCGCAAGTACAATTTCGCTTCGGTGTGTGTCAATCCTTACTGGGTACGTACGGCTGCTGAGGCCTTGGAAGGATGCCCAGTCAAGGTTTGTACAGTAATAGGTTTCCCCTTAGGAGCTACAACCACTTTCGCCAAAGCCTGCGAAACCCGTGATGCCATTGCCAACGGTGCCGACGAGGTAGATATGGTCATCAATATTGGGGCCTTGAAGGCGGGCGATGATGACGCGGTGGTGCACGATGTGCAAGCTGTGGTTGAGGCGGCTGGTGGTCGTCTGGTCAAGTGTATTTTGGAAACGGCCATGCTTACCGACGAGGAAGTGGAGAGAGCTAGCAAACTGGCGGTTAAAGGCGGTACGGATTTTGTGAAGACTTCCACCGGATTCGGTCCCGGTGGCGCCACAGTTCACCACGTATCGATTATGCGCAAGACGGTAGGCCCCAAGATCGGTGTCAAGGCTTCCGGTGGAATCCATGATTTTGAGAGTGCTGTAAAGCTTGTGGAGGCTGGAGCTACCCGCATAGGCGCCAGTGCTTCCTTGAAGATCATGCAGGGCGATCCCGAAGCCAAGTAATGGGGTCAAGATAAATTGCAAGAGGCCGGATTTTCTCTTAGGCTTTTATTGAAGAGGATTCGGCCTTTTTGTTTGGCCTGCGACGTGCATTTAGGACAGGTTCCTAGGTTCCATGAATGAATCCTTTACCACCAAAGCTATAGTATTGCATCGACGTTCTATTGGCGAAAATTCTGAGGCTGTGCTTTTGCTCAGCCCTCAAAGGGGCAGGATCGATGTTGCATGCAGAGGCTTAAACAAGCCGCGCAGTGCTTTGCGTGGGAAAGTTGAACCTTTCAATGAATTAGAAGGGTTGGTGGTCAAGGGCAGGGGGAATTTGTGGAACCTTACTCAGGCCAAGATTATCAAGATACGGCCAACTTTTTATGCCAGCTATGAATGCATGTGCTGGGGGTGTTTCCTTTTGGAGCTGGCTTCGAAAATTGCCCCTGGAGTGCGGGAGGATGCTTATTTGGGGACTCCGGAAGAATGTAGGGCCTTTTACTCTATTCTAAAAGAGTCTCTGGATGGAATAGAGAGTCAACCACGCAAGGGGGTAGCTGTTTCGATATGGGCCTTGGGCAGGTTCGTGCCGTTTTTAGGTATAGCTCCCAATCTAGATAATTGTTGTATCTGCCAAAAAAGGAAACCGACCGGATTTAGTGTCGCCTTAGGTGGTGGAGTGTGCAACGATTGTTTAGGACTGCACGGCGATGTAATTTGGGTGGAAGATGAAATCTGGCAGTTGTGGCGCAACTTCAGAAACAGCACTTTGGAGGAAGCTTTAGCGGAAAAACATTTTGCTAAAATTTACGCTAAGGCCGAGGCGTTGGCTTGGGAACATATTCGTGTTCATTGGAATCTGGAATTGAAGGCGCGTCGCCTGCTGAAGATAGGGGATTACAAGGTTTGAGAGTTTTAGGCATTGATATGGGGGAGCGGCGGATAGGACTGGCCCTGTCTGATCCATCGGGAATTATAGCTAGTCCTTACGCTACTTGGGAAGGTAGAGATCGCGATGGCCTGCCTGGCCGAATTCGCCATTTGGTGCAGGAAAAACAGATCGGCACGGTAGTGATAGGTCTGCCCAACCGTACCGATGGTAAATTCAGTGAGAAGGCGGCAGAGTTTAGGGCGTTTGCCGAAGAGCTGCGTGGAAAACTGGATATTCCGGTGGAAATGATTGACGAGTCTTATACTACAGTTATGGCTCACGAAGCCATGAAAGAGGCCGGCATGAAGGAGAAAAAACGCCGACAGAAGGTGGATGAGATTGCCGCAGTGATTATTTTGCAGAGCTGGTTGGATACTCGCAAACGTCCCTTTATGCCGTGAAATGTTTTAATTGAGCCGAGTTTGGTGACTGGAAGAATATTGGTGTGCTTGGAAGCCTAACAGCACGGTTTGGAGAGTTTGGTTTTAAGTAGCCTTGTGCGTATTAATAAAAGGGGTTACGGGCATTGTAGGCAGAGACGCTTTCTAGCATTCGCCGGGATTAGCGCAGGGCTTGGGAGGAGTAAGCTAGAAAACGAGCTTCCGTGAAGAAGTTTTTGGCGTTTTTGTTCGTTTGCTTATTGATAGCGGGAGGGGTAGCCTTTTGGGGATATTCTAAGTTCAAGGAGTTAGATCTGCCCAAGGCTGATAAGACCGAGGTTGTTATTTATGAGGTGAAGCCCGGAGCTACCTTACGTAGCTTGGGGGAGGATCTAGAAAAGCAGGGATTGCTACGTTCGGCCAAGGTCTTTGAGTTTTGGGGACGCTACCTCGAGGTGGGCCATCTAATCAAGGCCGGTCATTATGAGCTTAGTGCAAGTATGGCTCCTCGTGAAATGTTGGGGCTGATCGTAGCTGGTAGAACGGCCACGCAGAAGCTGACCTTTCCCGAGGGGTTAACTCTTGAACAGTGTGCCAAAATTGTGCACAAGCACAAAATTGGAACCGAACAGGAATTCCTTAAGTTGACAAAGCATAACGGGAAAAAGTATGGAAAGATTTTCCCCGCCGACATGGAGGGGTATTTCCTGCCCGATACCTATACGTTACCATTAAGTTGTGATGTGCCTCATCTGGTCAGTACCGCGGCGGCTCGCTTTGAGGAGTTGGCTTTGCCCTATCACACTAAAGAGTCTCCCTTGTCTTTGCACGATACAATTATTTTAGCCTCTTTGGTGGAGCGTGAGGCGCAGGTGCCGCAGGAGCGTCCCATCATTGCCGGAGTTTATATCAATCGGCTTAACGATGGTATGAAGCTGGAGTGTGATGCTACTGTGCAATTTGCGTTGGGCAAGCAGAAGGAATATCTGCTCTACAAAGATCTGGAAATAGATTCGCCTTACAACACTTATAAATATGCAGGCTTGCCTGTGGGACCTATCTGCAATCCGGGTCTAGAATCTATAAAAGCTGCCTGTAGGCCTAAAAAAAGTGATTACTATTACTATGTGCGAAACGACGTAAAAGGAGATGGAAGTCATGTCTTTGGAAGAAACTACAGCGAACACCAGCAAAACATCCGGAAGTACCAACGATAGAGAGGCTCCGGCCGTTACCCCTAAGGGAGCTGCTTTAATCATAGGTATTGCTGGTGGAACCGGGTCGGGAAAAACCACGGTTGCTCGCAAATTGAAGGAGTCTTATCCTCCTCATTTGGTGCAGGTCATAGCTCAGGATTCTTACTACAAGGATCAGTCAAATATCCCCTTAGAGGATCGTCTCAAGACTAACTACGACCACCCTGATGCCTACGATAACGATTTGCTTATGGAGCATCTAGATGCGCTGCGGCGTGGTGAGGAGGTTAACCAACCTACTTATTCCTTTATTGCTCATACTCGCTGTAAAGAGACTAAGCTCATAAAACCTGCTCATATTTTGATTGTAGAGGGCATACTTGCGCTGGCCGATGAACGTTTGAGGAAGCGTATGGATGTCAAAATTTTCGTGCAGACCGATGCCGATGTGCGTTTTATTAGGCGTTTGAAACGTGATATTATGGAGCGTGGTCGCAGCTTGAACGATGTCATAGAACAGTATCAGAGGGTGGTGCGCCCCATGCACATGTTGTATACCGAGCCTACCAAACGTTATGCTGACATTATCATTCCTGAGGGCGGCTCCAATGCGGTGGCCATCGGTATGGTTCGGGCCTGGATCGATCAGGTAGTGGAGAGGGCTAATCTGGGATTGTCGCCAAGGATAAATTATTTAGGCCAAGAGGAGGGTTAATTGCAGAGGACTTAGCGCTTCAAAGGCAAATGCGAATTTATAAAGGATAGACCCGGGTATAGGTTGAAGATGCCTACCTATGGCCTTGTGTGCGCCGCGCCATTTTGTGGCATTTAGGTTGTGCGTGCGGGCTGCGGCAGATGCTTATTAGGGAGAGAGTGCGGGGATATGGCTGTTAAGACTCCAGAAGAAATTGGCAAAATGCTCGTAGATGAGGGCTTTATAACTGAGCGCCAGTTATCTAAAGCCAAGGCTCAGGCTGAAAGTAGCAATGAGCCTTTGGACAAAATATTGGTAACAAAGGGGTTTGTTACTGATAAGGACATTGTTGAGACTCTAGGCAAATCGATGAATGTTGCCTTTGTCGATCTTGAAGAAAAACAGCTAGATCCAGAACTGGTCAAATCTATTCCCGAGCACCTAGCCAAGCGTTACAACGTAATTCCGGTTGAACAACGCGATAACAGGCTCACTTTGGCAATGGTCGATCCCTTGAATGTATTGGCCATAGACGATATTCGCCTGATAACCGGTTTTGACATTAAGCCGGTTATTGCCACAGAAGATGCTATTAAGAAGGTTATCAACTCTACTTTTGAGACCACCGATCTGGTAGCGGTGGATGACGCCGTTAAAGATATTGCTGAAACCGATTTCGGCAATATGGACGTTGAAGACGATATAGAAGAGACTGATATCGATATTAATAAGCTCAAGGAGTTGGTTGATGAGGCGCCTATCGTACGCGTAGTGAACCTTATTATTTCCCAGGCTATCAACGATAAGGCCTCGGACATTCACATTGAGCCGGAAGTTCGCAACGTTAAGGTGCGTTATCGTGTTGACGGTGTGTTGCACGATGTGATGAGCCCGCCTAAGCACATTCAGGCTCCGATGGTGTCACGTATCAAGATTATGTCCAATATGGACATTGCTGAGCGGCGTATCCCTCAGGATGGAAAGATCCACTTGCGCCATGATGGACGTGAGTTTGACTTGCGCGTTTCCACGGTCCCCTGCATCCACGGTGAGAAAGTGGTTATGCGTATCCTTGACCGCGGTTCGGTTATGTTGGGTCTCAACAAGCTTGGCTTCTCTGAAGCTAACCAGCGTATGTTTGAGGATATCGTAGAAAAGCCCTACGGCATGATTTTGGTTACGGGTCCTACTGGTTCCGGTAAGTCAACTACTTTGTATTCCTGCTTGAACAAGCTGAATACCGGATTAACCAATATTATGACCATCGAGGATCCGGTGGAGTATCAGTTGCCTGGTATTAACCAGGTGCAGGTGAACCCCAAAGCGGAACTCACTTTCGCCTCCGCGTTGCGCGCCTTCTTGCGTCA
>OMRK01000179.1 GCA_900313515.1 uncultured bacterium
CACAGCGTCTGCACCTAGGAATATTATCTACACTACGCTGGTTAAGTTGAGCAATTAACGGGCTTTCCTCCATAAGATCCTTGAGGTTCAGACCTGGATCGAAAATCCCCGCTAGCCGACAGGCGCCGCTGGAAGCCATCTCTTCGCAGGCGTGAATGCTCCCGTCTGTAGCAAACCCCAGTATAGAGTTGCCGGCACCGCATGGTGAGCGGTAACACATGAAAGGACGATCCCTGCGGACTAAGTTGTTGAGTTGATTGTTGATATCGCTTATGTTGAAGCATATGTCATGTTCTTTGGCGTAAGCATAGGCATGGTCGATCATCGCTAACCAGCACTCGGCAAAATCGGCGGCCCGATCTAGAGGAAAATCGAGAAGACGTGCGCTACGTCCTATATAGGAAGAGTAATTAAGGCGGAATGTGCGCAATTTTAGGTCATCGGCAAAAAAATTGAAAGACTTAATGTAGTCCCGCGGATTATGGATAACCCCTAAAATACCCAAATTCAGTCCCATCTGACTGGCAAGCCTAAAATTTTCCATAACCTTGTTGAAAGTTCCGTCTTCGTGGCTTATGGCGTCGCCTTTACCGAGGATAGGGGATTGAGGCTCCCCGGGGGCTTTTGAATCAGTCAGTTTTATATTCCGAGCAAAAACACGATTTTCATCTTGAACTTCCTGGGGGCCGTCCAAACTGATTCCTATGGCCAGGTTGGGTAGCTGCAAAATGCGCTTTATGTTATCGGCATTAAATAGCGTGCCGTTGGTCTGAAAGGAATAACAGAGTTCCTTACCTAGCTTCTCCTTCCTGTTTATCTGCTCGGTGTAATTAATTGCCTCCTCTATCTTATTAAAGGCTAGCATGGGCTCGCCGCCGTGGAAATCTATGGTAAAACCGGCGTTGGGCAGTTCGTGTAGAACTTTATTGATGATAAATTTAAAGGTCTCCATCGACATGGCCGCTTTGCTAGGGTGGGCGTCGGCCATACAATAACGGCAGGCTAAATTACAGGCTTCAGTAATGTGGAAGCATATAAGGGAAGGATAAGTGTTTTGACGCCTAAAGAGTCGTTCGGGATTGCGGTACAGGTGCCCATTGAAGCTTACAAAATTTCTCTGGTGAAGCTTTATGAGAACGTCTTGGCGCTTTTCTACTGAAAAGGGATGCTCGAGCTCCTGTACCTGTTGCCATGTGCATGCTTTCGGTAATTTGTTCCAAAATTGCAGATAAAGCGGTGGGAGAACGGCCCAGGAGGCGCTGTCCGGCTCTATACTTAGGCACAGGCCGCCCTTGCGTTTAAGACACACAGAGGCGTTTTTGGAAACGAGAGTCTCCGGGGCAAGTTGTTGGGGGACAAAGTTTACATCGGGCAGAGAATTTTGCACAATCGCTCTCCTACCTACCTGCCATGCTGAGGCGGTTCGGTGGCATGAGAAGGAACTGAAGGCGGAGTCACTTCATGGCGAGCCTGATTGCCAGAAGTAGATGGGGACGGAAGTTTAGAGGAGGTTAGGGGATCAGAGGAGGTTGGCGGTTGGGAAGAATCGGTTTGGTCATCAAAAGCGTTAGGCAATGGAGGCTGAACGTTGTGGCCGGCCGGCTGATCATTTGAGGGCGTGGAAGCCTCGGAAGTGGAGTTTTGGTCGGCTTCTGGCTGAACTTGGTTCGCTTCAGAAACAGTGCCATCCGCCTTGGCTGTAGCTTCTTTTTGCTGCTTTTCATGCTCTAAGACACGTCGGCGCACATCCCAGATGAGGTAACAGATTGCCCAGCCGCCTATGAAATACACCATGTAAGAATACCAGAAGGGAAGATTCTCGCCGTAAATCCAGATGTAAACCCAAGGAGAAACATTTGTAGAAACATTAACAAATACCCAACCGGGAATACTGTTCCACTTTCTGTTTATGGCCAGCTTCACTATGTAAATGATTGTCCACCAAAAAATTACGCTTTTGACGGAGTACATAGATATGAAAATTACGGGATTTACTTTGTAGTAATTTATGCAAAGATCCCACCAGTGGGCTATGAAATCTGTTATAAAGTCCATGTAAAACCAGCCTGCCTAAAGTACAATTGGCATTTTCCGAAAGAACAAGCTCCTATTGTTGTGACATGTTTTGGCATGGATGTGGAAAGCCCTGTTGTCGGGTTGCAAATCAAAAAGGGGAGAAGTTGGGAAAAACTAAATTAACAATCAACGAATGGCTGGATGAAAATTAACTTAAGTCTGACAGAGCATACGAACAAACGCGGCGATCTGACGATAAACTTTGGTAGGCTGAATGGGGAACTTATAGGTTCTTTTGAGCCTAAAATCAGCATGACCTGTCTACCTATTTGGTGGGGAGTTTGCTAAAATGGGAGCAGGTTTTGCATGACAGGGTGAGGAGGAATAAAAGTATGGCTTTCGATCGGTCGAATGTACAGCGGAGAGGGATACTGATAGACGAACCTCTCCCTGAGCAGGATTACGGAGAGTTGGGGCCTGATGATGGTACAATATCTGACGGTGGCCCAGTACAAATACATGAAGATAGAGGGCATGTTGGTGGCTATAACAGTTCGGGCGGCAGTGGCGCAGGTATTTTAGTGTTCCTTGTTATGCTTTTTGTTTTTGTAGGAGTCGGTTTTTGGGCTTGGAACACTTACGCTAAACCGCTCCAAAATGGCGAAGAAACAGTGCCAGTGCAAGCTACTCTTACCCTTGGGAAGGTGATGGCTTACAAAGATTCCACGGAGAAAGACGAACTCCATGCGCCAGTTTTGATTCCCTTAGAAGCCGTGATTGCTACAGGTGATAGCAGAAAAAATTTTTTAGAAGTTTTTGAAAAAGCCAGCCTGCGAGCGGATTCAAATACCAGTTTCAAATTCAAAAAGGCTAAAGTGCAGGATAAGATTACTTATGTTTACGTGTCCCTCTACAGCGGTCGTGTTTTTGTTACTGATAATAAAGATGTAAAAATCATAGTGGATACTGATCTTTGCGAAGTTACTCCTCTCGGTACGAGATACATGGTTGGAAAGGGGAAGGATAGTAAACAGGGAGATTATGTTGATGTGATGGCCTGCGATGGGAACGTGCGTGTTGCCCACAATTTAAACAAGGCGGCCTCAGCAGTGCTGAATAAATCACAAACTTTAAAGGTTAATAAAAAGACTTTAACGTCTCCTAAGGGCTTTAGTGGAAAAGATGGCTGGGTCGCTTGGAACATGAATAGTAACTCTTCCAAAGATGCTGAACAGATAAAAATAGCCGAAGCTTCCAAGCCTAAAAAGACTGACTATTACAAGCCTTCCTCTATTAAGGATTTCGTTAACCCTAATACTTACGGTGAGCAGAGTGTAAGACGTGAGGCTAAGGTTAAATCGGAGACAGTTGCGCAGAGTGGATATGAAGAAAAAGTCGTTGAAAAGACAGTCGTAAATTATCCAAAAAGTCAGCCTAGGCGGGTGCGACCTCCTAGAACGGCTCGTAAGTCTGATGCGGCTTCGTCGACAGAACAGAAAGAAAAACGTTACGATACGCGTCCGCGACCTGCTATTAATGCTCAAGCTGATTACCCGCGTCGTCGAGAGAACAACACAGCTGTTCACGTTCCGGCGCCGCCCGTTCCAGCTCCCCCTAGGCCCGGTGGCGTCAATCGCCGTCCTAGTAGTTGGGAAGAACACAATAGTGGAAAGGTGGAAACGGATAATTCCATACCGGAAGGCATGTACTTAGATAACGAGGGTAGGATGTATCCTCGCTACGATTACAGTGAGGCTGTTCCTATAAACAACGACAAACCTTTGGATGCTATCACCGACACCCGTTCCAATGTGTTGGATGCGAGCAAGAATAAGCAGGATAGCTCTCTGTTGGATGCCGACCATTATAAATGAATTAGTAATCTGTAATGCTTAATGCGTGATTCGTAATTATTTGGGGGGGGTATGCATGAGGGAGAATGCTATTGTTGATAATGGCAAAGTGTTTGCTGTACGCGTGACAAAACTTAATTAGTAATGCTTAATGCGTAATTCGTAATTATGGGGGGGATATGCATGAAGGAGAATGTTATTGTTGGTAAGAGCAAGGTGCTTGCTTTACGCGTAACAAAACTTAATTAGTAATGCTTAATGCGTAATTCGTAATTATCGGGGGGTATGCATGAAGGAGAATGCTATTGTTGATAAGGGCAAAGTGTTTGCTGTGATACATAATTAAGCTGTATCAACATCTTTGCAGTTAAGAAAAAGAGTATGCTCTTTTAAAATAGTTGTTGAAAAGTGGAACAAGCATAGGGGTAAATGTTAAAGAAGCTATAAGAGGGCAAAGTAAAGCGGATTTTTAGGCCAAAATGAATGTAGCATTAAAAGAAGCAAGTGAGACGCAATATTGGCTTGAATTATTGCATGAAACAAATTATCTCACGGATCAGCGATTTCAGGGTATATATCATGATTGTCAAGAGTTAATAAAAATTCTCATGTCAATCACAAAAACACAGAAAGTATGAAGTTTTTAATTAAGCATTACGAATTAAGAATTCCCTATTGCTAACTGTTTATCACTAATTGCGTTTTCAAGTGGCCGCACTGC
>OMRK01000226.1 GCA_900313515.1 uncultured bacterium
CGACCGGAATCTGAAAGAGTTGCTGCCAACTACTGCGCCTTTGTCGGCAGCTATTTTAGCAGGAGGTCGCACACTCACTACTGTGCGGCTAATTCAGGTTGGATATTGTGACACCATTGCTGCGACAGCTTCCAACCGCCAATTGCGCACCCGTTATTGCGCAAAAACAGCTTTGCTGCGGCTACAGATTCATAACCTTGAACAGAAGAGAAATTGATGGCCTGCCCAGGCAAAAAGTTTCAACAGGGGATTGCGCGCCCGCCCAGGCCAGAGATGCTGCGCCTGCTCCCGCACCAACTCGGATATGCCGCAGCCTCGAGTTCAAACGGTAGTACTGAGCGGGAGATTGTTCAAAAATGTAAAAAAGCCCCCGGTCATGCTCGAGAACAAACATGAAAAATACCGACTGGAAATGATGGATCTAGCCTGCAAGGCCTCTGGACGCGGCGGATTGGAGTGTCTAAAGCCCGCCTGCCAGTTGGATGCGAGCCTGCAAATATTCTTCTGCCAACTCATGTTGAGCTATCTCAATCGCGAAATGGGAGAACTCGAATGGCAAGCTAAAGCTCGGGGCAGTTACTTCACTCTGAGCTGGCGCCGAGGCGCTCGCAGAACGGCCGGGTTCCAACTGCGTTTCGCTCCCTCCCACTGCCGCTGGCTGCTAATGAAACGTGGCTTCTATCGCAGCTATGTCGACCTTCCGGCCGGTCTCTGGTTTCCTCACCAGCCCGATCGCTCATGTCTTTCCTTAAGCGATTGGTTAGGCCAGGTGCGCAAGCTGATCACCGGACACATGCGCCAAACTCACACAATCTAGTTTACAACCCGATCACCGCCGCAAAAGTAACCTTATGCCAAATAAGCAATCTCAAGTTTCCCTGACCCAAACAGCCTCCATTTCTGAGCCAAGCTGTGTTCAGTCGGTGCCCACCGAACAACCCATTGCCTCCACGCCTGAACCGAACCATGTTCAGCCAGCGTCCACCGAACAGCTCGATTTTCCAGCACAGCCCACTGCTACGCCCACTTTCCCCGCACTACCTCCGGCTACGCCGCCTACTTTCGTAACGTCCAAACCCACCGAAAAACCAACTGGGCAAGCACAAGCCATACATCCGCACCCTCTGGCCAAGTTGCCTCACCACCTGCGGGCCCTATTTCACGACAAAGATATACACGGACGTTCACTCATGTCGCGCTATTTAAGCCGCATGTTGGTCTGCGCTTCCCCCACTCCCACGGCCCGTTTTATTATCTTTATACATAATGAGACGGTGCTATGCCTGGCAGCTCTAATCGCTTTTATTTCTGTGTTCTTCACTCGTCCCGACCTGGGAAACTACTTAAGTTACATAGATTTCCGCGTTTTAGAGATGCTCTTTTGCCTTATGGCAACTGCCGCCGGTCTGCAACGGGTGGGCTTTTTTAAATACATAGCCCACAGTCTCCACCGCTATTGTCATTCTCAAACAGTATTAGCCAATCTCCTGGTCATGCTCTGCTTGGGCGCGGCTATGTTTATTACCAACGACGTGGCTTTGATCGTTTTTGTGCCCTTTACCTTGCAGGTGCTGGATCACATGGAGGCCAGACACTTAATCTTTGTTATAGTAATGGAAACGGTGGCCGCCAATCTGGGCAGCATGCTTACCCCTATCGGCAACCCCCAAAATATCTTCCTTTACTCGTTCTACAATTTAGATCCCGGCCAATTTCTTAAAATAGTCTGGCCTTGGTTCTTTATCATTTTAGTTTTAATCCAAATTTATATGAGGATTGGAAAAATTCCAGCCGATTCAGATCTAAAAGCTGCAGAACCCCAACCAGAAGCGGATGTCCCAACTTTGGATAAGCCGGTGCTCAGCCGTTACCTGATTTTGCTCTTTTTGTGTCTTTTGGCGGTAGCTAAGCTCATCTCTCCGCACTTGTGCTTGGGCATAACTTTAGCATGGCTTTTAGCCGCCGATCGGGAAGTATTAAAGCACATCGATTATCTACTGCTCTTAACCTTCGTCTGCTTCTTTATCTTTGTGGGCAACACCTCACAGATAAGTTGGGTTAAGGAAGCGGTTGGTGGCCTGATTATAGGACATGAACTGTATGCCGGCGCTCTGCTTTCCCAGCTTATAAGCAACGTGCCGGCTGCGGTTATGCTGGCTTCATTTACGCCCAACGGCGCTCCCTTGCTCCTAGGAGTAAATTTGGGAGGTTTAGGCACACTGGTGGCCTCGTTGGCCAGCCTCATTTCCTACCGACTCTACAAGAAAAGCCTGCGACCGGATGATGAATCTTCCAGCCGCGCCTATCTATGGATCTTCAGCTGGGTAAACTTTAGCCTATTGGCTATACTGCTAGGCCTGGCCAGTATAATTTACCGCTTATAAAATCTTAAAATAGTACTTTAAGATAATGACACTATGATGCTTTTCTTAAAGTAAGGTGACGGCTGGCTCAAAGACGGGGGATTTTTGAAAAGTCTAGCTGCTTAAAGAGCGAAGCCCTCAGCCAGCCTAAATCTTCTCATTCCAGGCGCCCAGGGTCTGAACTATCCGGTTTTGGGCATCGACTGCCGTCCAAATAGGAGCGTCGTTTACTATTACGGAAAAGACCAGCCTCTGACCGGCAGCAGTCTGCACGTAACCGCTAAGTGAAGAATCGTGATCTAAGGTGCCAGTCTTGGCCCGTACCTCAACACCGCCCAGGCGTCCCCGCAGGGTGCCGCGACCACTGTGAGGCAAGCTCTCCACATACCAGCTGCGATAGCAACTGCGATCCATGGCATCCAAGACTCCAGCCAGCTGGCTGGGTGATATTCTGTCCAATCCAGAAAGGCCGCAACCATCAACCATCTTCAAATTCTTGCTACCGATATTATTTTCATTTAAGAAATCAAGGCAAGCCTGCATGCCATTCTCGGCACTGCCCTGACCACCAGCTAAGAAACCGATATAGCGGAAGAGATGCTCGGCAAACAGGTTATCACTCTCGTGATTGATTTCCTTAATTATTTCCGAAACCGGCAAAGAGAAATGGACGCCGTAAAGATGTAGCTTCCCCACCTGGCCAGCCTCTCCAGCCGCCTCAATTAAGCGAACTTTGCCTCGTACAGAAATGCCTTCCTTATCAAGGAGCTTCTTAAAAACACCTATGCAGAATAAGGGCGGATCCTCCACACAGATCTGACGACGGATCTCACTACCTGGTGCGCACCCCACCACCTTAACCACGTTGCTACCCTTAGGACGCTGTACAGCGGTATCACAAGTATCATCGTATTTAGGAGCAATGCTCATGGTAGAACAGGCCGGTTCCAGTGAGCAACCCAGAGGAGAGACCACCGCCTCAATCATGTTACCATTGAGCGAAAGACCGGCTACAGGTGCAGAGAAAGAATCTAGACGGTAGTGCTCCAGCCAGCCCTGCGGCAGATAATTACGGTCAAAGATAGAATCATCGGCTACCAGATCGCCGGTTATCTCCCGCACTCCAGCCGCTTTTAACTGTTTTATAAACTCGGAATAGGGCGCCGTGCAAGGCTGATCGTAGGGCGGGCTAGTAGTAGGATCGCCACCACCGCGCAAGTAAAGATTACCCTCAAGCTGGCCATTCGAATTGGGAAGGGCACCGCGCAACTCGGTCTTAAGGCGGTAATTAGGCCCCAACCTACTCAAGGCTGCAGCGGTGGTAAGAATTTTCATGTTAGAACAAGGCACAAGCGGCGTATTGCCACCCTGGGAGAAGACCACCCGGCCATTGTCCAGCACACGCACATAGACGCCGACCTTGGTTTTATCGGTAATTTTGGCCTCTTTGGCGATGGCCAGCAAGTCGCTCTTGAGTATAGCCACCGAATCGGCCGAGGTCTGAGCCTGAACTGCATTAAATTTGATTCCCAGCCCTAAAGCCGCTGCACATACGGCGCTGAGCAGAATTTTTTTCCAGTTACCCTCATTCATATCACAAAAAAAACAGAACTTTCTAAATTAAACCCATCTAGGGAAGCGCTCATTTTGCCCCGCTCCGGCGATTATCCTGCGCCCAAAATTTCCTTGGAAGGCGTTTTGGGCAAAGGAAACAGAGCAGAACTTCTAAAATCAAAGAAACTAAGATTTTTCAGAAAGTTGAGGCTATCTATTAAATTGACAAACCGCAAATCTCTATTGACCGTTGGCCTTGTCATGGTAACGGCCTTGGTGCTGAGCGCGAGCCTAGCCTGGGCCCAAAACGGTAAAAATGGGGCACTTCAGCTTATAGATAAGCTCTACAGCCCTTCCGGATTGATGCCTATCCGCGATCTGGTAATCGAGTTGGAATCTTACGATTTTTCCAAAGATAATAACGCTTTTGTGCTGAGTTCCAACGATAAGTTGTACTACAAGTATCCCAACAAGCTGCGTGTAGATTCCATTTTGAGCGATCCCGGCGGTCCTATGGATAAGAAGGAAGCTATCCTGATTCGCGACGGCGTAACCGCTTTGTACTACATCAGCATGGGCCAGTACCCGGTTAAGAAAGCTCCCGATCTGCCCAGCGCTACCCTGAACCTTCCCTTCCATATCCAGCAGTATACTGTCGACGCGGCCAAAAAGTATACCATCAAAGGTAAAAAGAATATTGAGGGTGCGGAAACGACCGAAATTCTGATTGAGAATCCCCAAGACGCTAACAACAATATAACCGTTTACATCGATTCCAATAGGTTAGTTCCTCTGCGTCTGGATGCCATAAGAATAAGCGATAAGGAGAAGATCCTGCTCCGAGTTGATTACAAGGACATTAAGAAGCTCTCCGATGGTCGCTTCTTCCCTCACAAAATCGAGATTTACGAAAACGATGTACACAAGAAGACGCGTGTCTACAAGGGTGTGCAAGCCAACTGCGGCCTGGACGATTCCATGTTCAGCCCCATGAACGGCATTATGAATCCCCAGCAGAGCCAGCCCGCTCCCCAGACTATGACCCAGCAATAATCGCACTGAGCAAACCTGTTGGCAACGCACAGTTAGAGTGCCCGGCCTGCGCTTTCCCCCTCTGCCCTAAATAAAACACCGCCTTAAAGCGAGCTTAAGCTGCAAGGCGGTGGCTTCCCGGCCGAGGGGATTTTTCTATTTCGGCCAAGCCTGAACCGGTTTCCACTCGCAATAAAAATGAGCGAGAACCTCCGCATCGGCCTGCGCTTTTGTCGAAAAAAATTCTAATATTGCGCGAGTGAGCACCCTGCACCGCGCCAAGCTGAACTTAAAAGATGGCCAAACAATCCACCAGCCTACGTTAAAAATGCAGCAGGACAAACAAAGCCCCGGGCTGCGTTCAAAAAGAGCAGATCCGGGGCCTGACTTAGAAAAGCCTATAAAACGGAGTTAGGCACAGGCGGTGCTTCTTCGGTACTAGTTTGCGCAGGTACCGAAACCGACTGCATGGTCGCCGCCGAAGTTTGCGTAGCGGTCTGAGCCGTGGGCTGAGGCGCTGCAGAAGTACCGGAAGCCGGTGCAACCGCTCCACCCGCAGGCTGAGTTGAACTACTACTAAGCTTGCCGCTGTAATTTATGGTCTTCTTAACCGTATCGGCCGGAGTATTGTAACCCTTACTCAGAGCCTGGCTCACCTGGGCGGCATACATTGAAGGTACGGCCTCCACCCGGCTGATCAGAGCCTGGCCGTTGGGCAAAGCTCTTAAATCGCTGGCATGCTGACCGAAGAAGAAGGCTATCGGGCTAAGGCAATAATTGTTAGTTTCCTTTTCGTAGTAATTTACCACCGCCTGCAGGGCTTCGGGGCTGAGCTTGCGAGAAAGGGCCAAGCTGAGCAAGCACTGACGCTTGAGGATGTTGTTACTGTTGGCATCAAGCTTAGGATCGCCATTTTCCAATTTATTCACCAAGAAGGAAAAGACACGCTCCCGCACCTGGTCGTCTAAGGGGATCTGCTCATTGCCGCAAAGCACACCGAGCAAGGCTATAAGTTGGGTATAATTCTTGCGGTAGCTAACATAGTTATTGATAAGCTTCAAAGCCAGGGCATCGGCATCGGAGCTGGAGACTCCTAAACATTTAAGAATTTCCAAACGGTGGGCGGTGGTATAGGCAGCGTTTATATAATTATCCAAAGTGCGCGTATAAGGCTCACCGGAAGAACTCAACACCTTAACCACACCAGCCTGTCCCCCCACCATGAGCTGCTTGAGCTCGGCCAGATCCCAATTGCTGAGAGTGGTAGCTCCGCCTTTATAGGCGTAGTTAACCTGCTGGCTCTTGGGAGAGCGGATAACCACCAGTGACTTCTGCTCGCTCTTGTTGAGCTCCGCGACGTCTAAGACCTGCGAAGTGTTGGCCGTAATGCTACCATCGGCTGCGGCACGAGCCGGATGGACATAAGCATCCTTGGAGGTAACGTCAATAAAGCGCCCTACGCCATCCCATTTTACGTTAGCTCCCATGGCTTCACCCACAAAACGCAGGGGCACCATAGTATTACCGGAGATAATCTGGGCCGGAACCAGGAGCTTAACTGACTGATCGTTCACTTTGGCCTCTGGGGCATTTATGGTTAAAGAAATTTTAGTATTGGGAGCATTGGGATTAGCCATGAGCTCGGCATCTGTGGCCGTGTTGGCCGAAACAGTCTTGGTAGCCGAATCCCACTTAATAGTCGCACCTAGCGCCTCAAAAATAGCCCGCATAGGCACTAAAGTGGTTCCTGACTGAAGAACCGGCGCCTGATCCAAATACAAAACCTTACCATCTACAGCAACACTTATGAAATCCTGCGGAGTAGAAGCAAAAATTGGGCAGGTCACCGCAACAAAAACAGAAACTCCCGCTAGCCACTTAGCCAATTTATTCATCGAACTTTAAAGCCTCCCAAAACAACAGCCTAATACAGCAATTTGCAGACAACCCCTACTTTTTTCGCAATAAAGTGACTAGTCCTGCCTTTGGTATTAAAACGCCAAAAGACTTTTGCTTAAGTCGAACCGGCCTCGCCTAATGCAATTTCAAAACGCAGGCGGTGAATGACGGACAGGTTGGCCAAATGTAAAAAAAGCTTTCCCGATCAATAAGTTTCACCTATAATTAGTAACATGTCTCGATCTGTACTGCCTCAGCCGCCCTTTCTGCCCATGAGTAGAACCGAAATGCATAAGTTAGGGTGGAGTGAATTAGACGTTCTGCTGGTATCAGGTGATGCCTATGTAGATCACCCCTCCTTTGCCATGGCCCTGTTGGGCCGCTTTTTGATCGCCCACGGTTACAGAACTGGCCTAGTCTGCCAGCCTCGCTGGAACAGCACTGAGGACTTCCTTGTTATGGGACGCCCCCGGCTTTTGGTTGGCGTGGGGGCCGGCGCCCTTGATTCTATGCTGGCTCATTACACGGCCTTTCGTAAAAAGCGCCATGATGACGCCTTCACTCCCGGAGGACGATGCGGCGCTCGTCCCAATCGAGCAGTGATAGTTTACACAAATTTGGCGCACCAAGCCTTTCCCGGGCTGCCGGTGGCGATCGGCGGCATAGAAGCTTCACTGCGCCGTTACGTCCATTACGATTTTTGGTCGGACAGTCTGCGCCGTCCCATACTTATGGATTCAAAGGCCGATGTTTTAATATACGGCATGGGCGAATACGCTCTTTTAGGCCTGCTCAAACGTCTTGAGGAGGCCCAGGAACGCAACCAGCCTCCGAACTTCCTGGGCCTCAACGGTACAGCCTGCATGGCCAATGAGACCGACCTTGCTCATTATTCGGATGCCATCCAATTGCCCAGCCACGAGGAAATTCTTCAAGATCCTCGCCTGCTGGTGAAGTCTGCCCTCATGGCCGAACAGCACTTGCAGGAAGGGTGCAGGACTTGCCTGCAGAGAGTGGGCAACCGTTACGTTGTAGTCGCTCCTCCCCAGCCTCTGCTCACCTCTAAACAGCTCGATGCCATCTACGATCTGCCCTTCAGCCGCACCGCCCATCCCATTTACCGAGAGCCCATTCCGGCTTTAGAGATGATCCGCACCAGCATCAACAGCCACCGCGGTTGCGGCGGAGGCTGCTCCTTCTGCTCCCTGGCCCTACACCAAGGGCGCCCCATAGCCTCGCGCAGTGCTTCCTCCATTCTGCGCGAACTGGAACAGATCACCTCCGCTCCCCAATTTAAGGGTTCCATTTCCGATATTGGCGGTCCCACGGCCAATATGTGGCAAGCTAGATGCAAAGCCGACAGCTCAAAGTGCAAAAGGAGTAGTTGTCTTTTCCCCAGCGTCTGTCCCAATTTTGCCGCCAACCAGACCGGATATGTGGAACTTTTGCGCCAAGCTCTACATCACAAAAAGGTTAAACATGTGCGCATAGCCAGCGGCATTCGTTTCGATCTGGCCTTAAAAGACCGCACCGCCTGTCAAGCCTATATAGCCGAGTTCACCGGCGGCCAGCTTAAAATTGCCCCCGAGCACTGCGTCCCCCACGTCCTGCAGCTCATGCGCAAGCCAAGCATAGAGCTTATGAATAAATTTGTGGACTGCTTCTATCAATACTCACGCGAGGCGCAAAAAGAGCAATACGTTATCCCCTACCTTATGAGCGCTTTTCCCGGCTGCAGCGAGCAGGACATGCACGATTTGGCCAAATGGCTAAAAAAGCGCGGCTGGTCTCCCCAACAGGTGCAGTGCTTTATTCCCACGCCCGGCACCGTGGCCACCGCCATGTATTACGCCGAAACCGACCCCCAAGGCAATCCTATTCACGTAGCTAAAAGCGATGCCGAACGTCTGCGCCAGCATCATATTCTGCTGGGCGATAAAGTGGATAAGAGTAACAGGGGAACAGA
>OMRK01000090.1 GCA_900313515.1 uncultured bacterium
AAAAAACGATAGATAGTGTTTCAATAGTAGCCGATTCTGCTAGGGGTCGGCTCCAATTTTCTTTTGGGATGGATATTTTATGGATTTGGTGCCTTTTGAGCGATGGCCATTGAAGGCCACGTTGCATGAGAAGCTGCAGGAGGCAGGATTTAGCATGCCCACGGAAGTGCAGCAAGCTTGCTGGGATAAAGTGAGGGTGGGTGGAGATTTGCTGGTACAGTCTTGCACGGGCACGGGTAAGACTTTGGCCTTTGCCCTGCCTTTACTCAATAATCTGGATTTTCAGCATAAGAACAAGGCAGTGACTTCGATACTGATAGTTCTACCCACGCGTGAGCTGGCCATGCAGGTGGCCAGGGTTATAGCTTCTTTGGGGGCGCCGACGGCACTTCTTTACGGCGGCGGGAGTTACCATGAACAGATGCGCGCTTTAAAAAGCGACGCTTCTGTGGTTGTCGGCACTCCCGGGCGTCTGCTCGATCATCTAGAGCGTGGAACCCTGCATTTAGAAAACTGTCATACTCTAGTATTGGATGAGGCTGATGAAATTCTCGACATGGGGTTTGCCGAAGAAGTGGATAAAATTTTGGCAGCTCTACCCAGTGAGCGGCAGACTTTGCTTTTCTCTGCTACTATACCGCCGCAGATGGAGGAACTTGCTCAGAAGACCCTGCGTGCAGGTTGTCAACGCATCTCCATAAGCGTAGGCCTGACTGCGGCTCAAGATATCAGACATACGGCTTATTTAATATCTGAAAAATGGCGGGCTAAGGCTTTATGTAATATTTTGTTTACGGAAGATCCTCAACTGGCTATAATTTTCTGCCATACCAAGGCAGAGACAGATGAACTTGCTCAAACCATGATTGAAGCGGGCCTAAACGTGCTTTCATTGCACGGAGACATGGCCCAAAACGAGCGCACGCGCACCTTGAGTGCCTTTCGCAGCGGCTTGTCACGTTACCTCATAGCTACCGATGTGGCCGCTCGAGGATTGGATGTGGAGGGAGTTACCCATGTTATAAATATGGCTGTTCCCCGCAGTACAGAAATTTATATTCACCGGGTGGGACGCACTGGGCGTGCTGGTAATACGGGCAGAGCCATTACCTTTGTAGCCAAGCATGAGTTCAACAGATTCAAGCGTCTTTTGGCCAAGGCAGATATTCTCTTAGATTTGGCTGTCGTTCCTCAGGCCGAGGATGTAAGAAAGCATTTGAAAGCGAATTTCCATAAACAGATAACTGATAACTTGGCTGGGAAGGTAAGCGACAAGGAGCGGATTTTGGCAGCCGAAATTTTGAGCTATCTGAGTCCAGTTGATGGCTTGGCGGCTGTTTTGAGCATGAGTTCCAAGGCCCAGGCGATTTTTACGGCTGGTGGTAACGTGCCTATGCAGAGCTTGCCAGAACAAGTCGATGCGGGTCGTAAGGAGAGGAATAGGAAGGATGGGAGCGGCAAACGGAGCTCTAAGGCTGCAGATTCGGTAAGAGCGGGAGCCAGAGGAGTTGGAGAGCCTAAAGCCGGTCACAATCGTCTGCTGGAGCAGTTTGCTGCTAAAGCAGAGTTAGCTGCCTGGGAAGGACGGAGTTTCATTCAGATTAATTTGGGGCGCAGCGATGGCCTTTCGGTTTTAACCATACTTCATATGTTGGAGGAATTTACCCATTTGCGGGGAGCGGAGATAGGTAATATCGAACTTCGTTCGCACACCTCCTTTGTGGAGTTACCTCAGTCTAAAACTGCTCAAGTTTTGGAAATTTTAAATAACCACGATTTTGGGCCCACCCGTCTGCGGGCCCGTCTGATCACCGCCGATAAATTTAAGGTGCTTCACCCTTCGGTTGTGAAAAAAAAGAAACGTGATTCCCGTAAAAATCACTCTTCGGCCAGGAACGGCAGGAATTAGACGTCGAAATAGCGAGACGCTGGTGTAGTGGGGGCAATTACGAATTACGCATTAAGTATTACGAATTGAGCGAGATGCCGGTGTAGGGGGGCGGTTAATTACGAATGACGCATTAAGCATTACGAATTGAGTGAGATGCCGGTGTAGGGGGGCGGTTAATTACGAATGACGCATTAAGCATCACGAATTGAGCGGGACGCTGGTGTGGGGGGCAATTAATTACGAATTACGCATTAAGCATTACGAATTGATCGGGATGCTGGTGCGGGGGGCGATCTGGAAGTAGTTAGGAGGTTCTGATTATGTTATGTAAGGTAACCATGCCAAATAGTGTGCAGGAAATTGAAGAAGGCACCAAGCTACGGATCGCCTTGTGTCGCGATTTAGGAATAGAGTGTGCACAGAATATTAACCCCAATGAATGTGATCGTCATTTAGAAAA
Organism: uncultured bacterium; assembly: GCA_900313515.1. GTDB lineage: Bacteria > Vulcanimicrobiota > Xenobia > Xenobiales > Xenobiaceae > Bruticola. The sequence goes on from OMRK01000090.1 coordinate 2,352, forward strand.
GGCCGGTTATGTGGGGGCCATGGTTGATGGACAAGTGTCTGAGCTGAGTTTTCGGGTAACTGCCGACTGTACAGCCGTTCCCCTAACTATTAAGGATTACTTCGGTCGTCATATTGTCAACAGGAGCGCAGCCTGTCTTTTGGTGCATGCAGCCAAAATGTTGGAACCTGCCGCCAGCCTCGAGGCCGGTCAGTCGTTGCACAGTCAGCTCTTCTTTTATGTAAGCGGTATAGAGGATATTGTCGAGTTTAGCAAGCGTTTAAACGACAAATTCCAGGAGCTGATAGCTAAAGAGTTGCCGTTTAACACTCGCTTGATGTCTCCCACAGCTGCTTTACAGACTATAGAAAATCCTGATGAAGATCGTCGCCAGCTGATCCACTGTTGGGTTGGAGATAGGGTCGGTGTGGTAACCGTCGATGGTTACAGCGAATTAGCCTACGGTCCATTTGTGCCCGACACTGGCTTCCTGCGCCAGGTTAAGGTTATAGGTCTGCCCGAAGGGCTTCTTTTGGCTTGTGGTGAAGCCAAGATGCCTTCTGAAGATTTGAGGAGTTTCATGCTGGGAGCAGCCAGGCAGGCCAAAAGTTGGAACATGCGCATGAATATCGATACAGTAGGCAAGCTGGATAAGGTTATTTTGGATGGCCGGGGACAGGATTTGGTTCAGGTTAGTGAAACTTTCCATGAACTTCGTATCGGTGAAATAGCCCGCGACATTCTCTCCCGGCCCAATGCCAAGGTTGTCTTTGTCTCCGGTCCTTCCAGCTCCGGCAAAACTAGCACGGTGCGCCGTCTCTCCACCCATCTGCAGGCTATGGGGAAACGCACAGTTTATGTGGGGCTGGACGATTATTACCGGCCCGCCCACGAGTGTCCGCGTGACGAGAAGGGCGATTACGACTTTGAGGCCCTGGAGGCTATCAATGTGGAACGCATTCAGCACGATTTGCGTTCGTTGGTCGAAGGTAAGGAGACCAGCATCCCGCATTACGATTTCGTGACTCAAATGCCTGTTCCGCCCGAAGAAGAGAGCAAACTGTGTCTGGGTGAGGATCAGATTCTGCTTATGGAGGGTATTCATGGCCTCAATCCGGCTATCACTGGATCTATCCCCAAGGAGTATCGATATTCTCTCTTCGTCAGTGCTCTGCCCCAACTTTCGCTGGATAGGTATAATCGTGTATCTACAACTTATGCCCGTCTTTTCCGGCGTATCATAAGGGATAGACGTTACCGTGGTATTTCGGCAGCCGATACCATTAGACGCTGGCCCAGTGTACGCCGTGGCGAAAATAAGTATATTTTCCCTTATCAGGGCTTATCCGATGCCATGTTTAATTCTTCTTTGGCTTACGAGTTAGCGGTCTTCCGCACTTATGCTTGGCCCTACCTCTTGGAGGTGCCCAAGGATAGCCCATCTTACACCATGGCCCGCGACATGTTGCGTTTCCTCACTATGGTTGTGCCCTTGAATTCGGAATGGGTGCCCAAAAATTCCGTACTGCGTGAGTTCCTGGGCGGCAGTATTTACCAATATTAGAGGATAGTGTCTAAATTGCCGGGGGGGTGGTTTACCGTTTTGAGTAATGTTGTTAACGTTAAGACTTCTGGCTGTTTTACAGGAAAGAGGTTTGGGCAAGATGCCCGGGAGGCGGAAAGCTTCGTTAAGGCTGGTGAGTTTGTCGGAAAGCTTTACGAGGCTTTGCGTGGACAGTATGTAAATTCCGGGCATGAAGATAATTTAAAAAGCTTGGGTAAGTTGTGCGTGCGTTTGGCCTTTTGCCTGTATGCTGAGGCTTCCGGGATGTTTGGTAACTCTGGAGCTTTTCTGCGCTGTCTTGAAAAAGATTCGGCAGAAGACTGCCGGGAGGCTTTATCTGAGCTGTTTCAAATCTTAAATACTCCTCCAGAGCAACGCAACCCCCACCAGGCCCGGCAGTTCTTTGAGCTTCCCTTTATAAGCAGTGGCCTCTTTGCCGAGGATAATCCTAAAATTCCGCCCCTCGGTGGGGAGGTGCACAGGTTGCTTTTACAGGAAATGGAGGGAGGTTTTGATTGGGGGGCTATACCATGCACAGTCTTGGGCTCTGTGTTTGAGTGTACCCTGAATCCCCAAACTCGCCGTCAAGTTGGTACACATTACACTTGTACTGAAAATATTCATAAACTGATAGATCCTCTGTTCTTAGAC
>OMRK01000027.1 GCA_900313515.1 uncultured bacterium
ATCGCTGCTCATTGTAATCCCCGAAATTACCCGATCCGCAGTTTTCTTTATTTCCCCTTAGTTGTTGGCCCCTCTGTGCATTATCCGATCTCCTAGGTAAGATTGCCTGGAGTGCTCAGGGGGCCTCAATGTACGCTGGCTATTATAACTTGCAAGGTCGATGGTTAAGGGGCGCCCGGACAAGGGGTCGCCTGGGTGAAGTTTTCTTTAATTCTTGCCCTGGCAGAGAACGGCCAGGTGGCAATTTCTGCACAGCGTCCTATTTTTTGTTCTTGCGTAATTACCGCTAAGGAACCGTTCGGCCAGCTCCTGGAAAGTTGTTTGGCATTTCTGCAAGAAACTATCCCAGTCCATTTTTTCGTCGCCAATTTTTGTATCGATATTGGCCTGCTCTGGGGGAAATGTTGCCTTTATTCCTGGTTCAGCTAGACCGGTGATCGCTTTGCCCTCTCTTATGGAAGGTTTAGCAAATAGAATGCCCCGGCAGTATTTAGCACCGTAAAAGCAGGCATAGATTGGGAGCTGAAAATCTTTTTCTGTGGATTGGCTAAGATCGGGATCCCACTGTCTGCTCACGCTTTTGTTGGCCGCTCCCGTTTTGTAGTCAATTATTACTATGGGAGTTGTTTCGACAATTTCTCCTTGAGTTGTAATAGCATCTATTCGGTCTACACGTCCGGAAAAGAGCAACTCTGGATGCAAAATCTTAACATTGGCACTGGTGGCCTCGGTGCTAGCCTTTACTCTTATGAAAATGTCTTTTTCCTGAGCGATCACATCAAAATCGGCTCTGGGCATCTCCTGGCTGTGGAACCAAGCGCTGAGCAACTTGCGGGACAGCAGTTTCTCATTATCCAAAACGTATTCGCTGAACTGCCGGAGGTCGCTTTCGTCCAACACTTTGTTAACCACCTCACCGATAAGTTCATCCAATTTTGGACCAGGGTAGTTTTCCTTTAAGGCCTGGCTGGAGCTTTGGTGGCCGCGCCTACTTTCGTTAATTCGTTTCCAAGTATCTTTCAGGCATTCATGCAGAAGTATGCCACGTTCCAGGCTGGTGTCAAAACCTCGGCGCAGTCTATCAGGTTCCCTACAACCTAAACGGTAGGCTATAAATGTCTTAAAGGGGCAGTTGGCCTCATCACTTATGATATTTCGTCCCGAGTGGAAGGCTGGAACCGATTCGTCGTTCTCATCCATTATTTTAGTGTTGGGGCGTGCAGGCGGAGGAGCTACCTGGGAGCGTCGTTCCAACAAGTCGTTCCTATTTAAATTTGCAGGGATTTGGGCAAATGATGGCCACTCATTGGCATTGCTCCTATCGTTTTCTTGCCACGCTTCGATTTCAATATCTGGCCTATTCCAAAGAGCGCTTACCGAGGTTGGCTGCAGAGTGTCATGCTTTTCGATGTTATTGGCAAAACACAGGTGGATTTCAGGGGCGCAACATTTTAACCGCTCCAAAGTTTCCTGGGCGCAATTGAGGCAGGCAGCGGCTCCAGCATAGCGATATCCGGCCTCGGCCAGGAAGGTCTGGGGCAGAAAACCCTTGTAATTTGTGGCAGCGGGGAAATTGATATCGTTAAATTCCAAGACGATAATTTCTGCAAAGCTGCGCTGAAGTGCCTTTTCCAGAGACATTACGAGGAGGCGGGTACCGGGCAGGTAGTTGCCAAAGGAAAGTTTTCGGTTCTGCAAGTTGAGCTGAAGGTAGCGTAGGAACTCGACAAAATTTAGCTTTTTGTTTTGGTAATGTCGCGAAACGTTATGGAAGCTGCGCAGTTGAGCGAGGTAATTGGTGATAATTTTGGCTTGCTGGGGAGAGGTTTTGAAGGCCCGGGTGAGGGGCAGCCAAATGCGGATGATGTTTTGGCAGTAAATGGCCCACTGGGAAAGGGTATAGGTTTCCTCTTTAAATATCGCTGGATTCCAGCCGAGCAGAGCGAGCGATGGCAATGGGGAACGCTGGCTGGATTGCAATTTGTGGTGTACATGCATCTTGTGCCATTCCTTCCAAGCCTGCGCAGCCTGGGTGGGGGCGAAGGAGCAAGTGTAGGCCAAAAGAGCGGCTAAGCGCGGGCAATGGGCCTCTTGGGCTAAGTAGTAAATTTCTCGGCTGGTGTAGGAACTGCGCGGATCGGTATAAAGCTTTTTATAAAGCCTGGAGCGAGCCATCAATTCTTGACCGCCCCCCCGGATAAAGCCGTTCTGGAGTAGGCTGAAGAGTCGAGATCTGGATATTCGGCCGGTGTGGAGCCAGAGAATGGCACTTAAATCGTTGGCCAGAGGGGTATTGAGAATGCGGGAGCCGCTGTAAAGCTGGTAAGGCCTCAACAGATCGTCGCCACCGATGCATAAGGCCTGAGGGCATAGTGCGCGATCTAAGAGGCGAGGGAGCAGAAATGGATTTTGTGGCTCTTGGGGCAGAGCAATGGCGATTTCCTGATCGAGAGGATACTCCTCAAGTTTTTGGGTGACGTAGCGGAGCACGGAGTTCAGTTCGGCAGCAAAATCATCAAAGGGTGAGCTGGGCACAGTGGCCGTTTTTTGCTCTTTTTTGCTGATTTTGTCACTGTCTTTAGAACTGCTAGCAGCCTTAAGTTCTAATCCGGATTCCAACTGGTCATGCTCGGCGCTTGAGTAAGCTCCGGCGTTGGTGGAAACCCAAAGCTTCAATCTATCGGTTAACTGATCTTTAAAATCTACGAGTCTTACAGAGAACCCAAGGTGTTGGAGGGCCTCCAGCATGGCTTCCAGTTGGGGATAGAGCGGAGAAAAATTGGAGAAAATCAGTTTATTTTTTAAAGATACATTTTTTTTGTCCAATTCATTAAAAAAATAGATCAGACTGTTGGGCAGAAGGAATTCGCTCAAAAGGTTATGGCTTTGCATGTGCTGACAGTAGCTCTGGCACATCTGGGTAAAAAAGACGTGATCTTCATTTAGACATATGCGTGAGGAGCCTTTGCCGCTTAGTTCGTCAATAAATTCTCTACTTGTATCGGACCAACTCTGGATTGGTTTAGCTTCGAATGAGGCGGTAAGTCCCTCCAGGGCGGGTAGAACATTGTAATAGCAGAGCCATTTCCAACACTGGGCCAGAGAGCGGGCAGTGCCATTACTGTTGAGGAATTGGCGTCCGTGATCCTTCTGCCAGGAACGTACAAAATCGCTCCAGAGCATTATTTCGCTGTAAGGATCTAAAAGCTTGGGCAGGGGGTGGGGCAGGAATTGAGTATGCAGATACAATTCATCCCACTTCTTATTTAGCCAGATCTTGAAGGTTTGGAGGTTGGCACCTAACCAGGATTTTTCGCCTCTGCCCAGGTGAGCGTCGTTGATCTGCTTGGTGAAAAAACTGAGACGATGCCTGTCCTGGGTGATAATGAGAACGCTGGGATCTTGCTCTGTAAGCTTGATTAGTTCTTCAATGGGACAGGTCTCTTTTTTCATAGACAAGTCTTTTTCCATCTCCCCAATTACCCTGCTTCATTGGATGAATAGGGGCAGAAATGTTTTTGTGGTTTGAACAATTTAGAGGGGGAAGTGCAGCTCCTTTTGGAAAAGCAATGCAGGACATGTCTAGTGAAAATATTCTTCTATTTGATGAAAGCGAATTCGATAAGTCTGAGACTACCTGCACCGCTAAATCAGCAGATAATGTTGAGGAGAGCCGCAGTGCCAAGACCGCCTGCGCGTTGACGTCGGCCGTAAAAGGTGATCCCGTTGGCCAAGTGGCCAGCAATAGTGAGCTCTTCTTTGAGGAGGAACTTGAAGATTCCGATCCTCAAGCGCTTATTAAGCAACTGACAGAGTTGGTCAATAGGTACAATGAAGCTTATTACAATCAGGATGAGTCGTTGATCTCCGATCACGAATATGACGTTCTAAAGCGTCGGCTGAGTCGCCTGGAGGAGGAATTCCCCCAGTTTGTGCAGCCCAATTCACCTACTCAAAAGGTGGGTGGGGAAGCTGCAGCAACCTTTCAAAAGGTAACGCACCAGGTGCCTATGCTGAGCATGGACAATGCTCTAGATTGTGAGGAATTAGCCGAATTCGGCTGTCGGGTGCGTCGGGTTATCCCCGATCCTGTGGAGATTACCTACGTTACTGAGCTTAAAATTGATGGTTTAGCCATGAGCTTGGTATATGAGAAAGGCCGCCTGGTTTTAGGGGCCACGCGTGGCAATGGACGCATAGGCGAAGATGTTACCGCTAATATATGGCAGATTTCCGATATCCCCCATACTTTGCCCGATTGGGCGGGGGAAGGTCGCTTGGAAGTGCGCGGTGAGGTTTACATGCGCCGTTCCGTTTTTCAGGAGATAAATGCCCAGCTTCCCATCGATGCTCAAAAGGCCAACCCGCGCAACTTGGCTGCCGGATCTTTGCGCCAAAAGGATCCTCAAGTAGTTAAGGAGCGTCGCCTTAGCTTTTTTGCCTACACTTTTGTAAATCCGCCTCAACATTTGCAATCCCAGAGTGCAGCCTTGTCTTATCTGCATAATTTAGGGTTTAAAGTATGCCGCAGTTTGCAGCCCGGTCTTGAGGGAGAGCCTATTGCTGTCCATAAAGACATTGAATCAGTAGTTAAATTCTGCCAGTCTTGGAATTACGATAATCGTCAACTTTTAGATTTTGATATCGATGGAATTGTGGTGAAGCTGGATGATTTTGTTCAGCAGAGCAAGCTAGGTTATACTTCAACTACGCCTAACTGGGCTATCGCTTACAAATTCCCTCCCCAGGAAGTGGAAACTGTCCTGGAGGATGTCATCTACCAAGTTGGCCGCACGGGCAGTATCACTCCTGTGGCCGTTTTGCGCCCGGTGCAGTTGGAAGGCTCTACGGTCAGTCGTGCTTCTCTGCACAATTTTGACTATATCCGTCGCCTGGGAGTGCGGATTGGCGATCACGTTACCGTTTACAAAGCCGCAGCCATCATACCCCAGATAGGCCGAGTTATCGGCGGATTTAAATTTATCGATCGCTGTCCTTCTTGCGGTAGTAGTCTGGTGCACAGCGATAATGGCAAGAATACGCGTTGCCCTAACTTTGACTGCCCCGAACGGCTGACTCAGAGTTTATCCCATTTCTGTTCACGCAATGCCATGAATATCGAAGGCATAGGCACGCGCATAGCTGAAAATTTGGTGCGCAACCTAGGAGTACACAATTTTGGCACTCTTTATGGTCTTTCTGTAGAAGCTTTGGCCCAGGCCGCCAACAGCCTCATCTTAGGGCGTGAAATTAAAGAACAACTAGAACGTAGTAAGAGCCGTTCGTTGGAACATCTGCTCTTTGCTTTGGGCATTGAAGATGTGGGACTTAGTTCTGCTATAAATCTGGCTGGCCATTTTGGAAGCTTAGATAGTTTAATAAAAGAGGTTAATGAGGATCCTAAAGTTTTGGATTCTATTCCCTTTTTGGGTGGCAAAGAAAGCATTCCAAAATACTTTAAGACGTCGCGCTATTTGGAAGATATCGAGCTTCTGCGCCGAGAGGGAGTGAATTTTATTTATACCACTGGTGGCAGCCCCGGAGGTGAAGCTGGTTCTCTGCACGGCCTTGTTATGGTAATAACCGGCACTCTCGATGGATACAGTCGAGTGGAGGGTCAGGAGCTTTTGCGCCAGAACGGAGCCAAGGTAGCCTCAAGCGTAACGAAAAATACCAGTTATCTGGTACGTGGCACCAAGCCGGGTGAGGCTAAGCTTAAGCAGGCGCAGAAGTACAATGTGCCGATTATCGATCAGGAACAGCTTAGGCACCTTATAGAGACCGGGCACATTTGATTTTTGCTGTGCATGTGCAAAAACTACGAATTAGACACGATCGGGATGGGTTAGCTGTTGGTACAGTTTCATCAGCTCGCTTAGACATTCTGATTCTGTTGTATCTGCATCCAAACCATAGGCTGCCAGCACGGCCTGATCGTTAGCTTCGTGAGCTTTTTTAAGTTCGTCAGGCATGGTC
>OMRK01000033.1 GCA_900313515.1 uncultured bacterium
AGGGCTTCGAGCAATATTTTGGACGGTTGCGGTGTGGTTCTGCGTACCGTTGTAGCGCTATGGATTACGGCGGCCCTTATTGGTGGCGATATCTGGAGTGTCTGGGTTATTGGTGGTATAGTGTTGGGCGGGCTGACAACTTTTGTGGTCAATTTGGCTAAACCTATGGTTCGGGCCTGGACTACTGATCTCGTTCCCAATCACACTTTCAGAGGTACCTTGGCTGTATCTATCTTTGAAGATATAGCTATCGGTTTGGCTTTGGTTGGAGTAATTTACTGGCCCTGGCTGGGACTGGCTTACGGAATCTTGGCTCTGCTCGTGGGCTTAACCGTGCTGGGGTTGTTCGTTCGTCAGGGTGGGAGCCCGCTTCACTGGCACTGGAACCGGGTGTGCGGCCGAGAGATAGACTAGTTTTTGTAAATGGAGCCCACCCGCCGAGCGGACAAATATTTGTGTCAGACATAGAACAATATTAGATTTTTGACACAGGGTCAACATGAGGCCCGCTCTGGAATAACGCGTTATCCATGGACCGGTTGGGGGCGCGCGGGGATAGCTTGTTGGCAAAATTCCTAGCATCCACTAACTTCAAGTGCTGGTAGTGTAAAAGCTGTTAGGACTCTGGTGGCTTGATAACATAAAAAAGACCGCTTGAAAATGCTCAAACGGTCTTTTTTGCATGTTGCGTAAAGCAAGCGCCGAACAGCGCGGCACCAACTACGCGGTGCGTCCCCCCACCTTTGCTACTTAGTCTTTTACGGTGTAATCGGCGTCGACTACGTCATCGTCGCCCTTGCTGCCACCGTCCTTGGGGCCGCCGTAGGCCTGTTGTTCTGCACCAGGAGCCGCGCCCGCACCGGCATTGCTCTGGTAGAGGCTCTCGCCGATCTTCTGAGCGGCCTGAGCCAGCTCGTCGGTGGCCTTCTGCAGGGCCGCGCGATCCAGAGGCTCTTTGGTCGATTCTTTCTTGACCTTTTCCATAGCGCTCTCGATAGGAGCCTTGATGTTGGCCGGAAGTTTGTCGCCGGCGTCACGCATAGTCTTCTCGATCTGATAGACCAGACTGTCGGCTTTGTGGCGCAACTCCACTTCCTCACGGCGCTTCTTATCTTCTTGGGCGTGGGAATCAGCATCCTTAACCATACGGTCCACTTCATCCTTGGAGAGGTTTGTGGAAGCGGTAATCTTGATATTCTGACTCTTGCCGGTACCCTTGTCTATGGCGCTTACGTTGATGATACCGTTAGCATCGATCTCGAAGGATACTTCGATCTGAGGAATGCCCCGTGGTGCCGGTGGAATATCGGTCAGGACAAACTTGCCTAACGTCTTGTTGTCGCGGGCAAATTCACGTTCACCTTGAAGCACATGTATTTCAACAGTCGTTTGCATATCGGCGGCGGTGGAGAAGACCTCGCTCTTCTTGCAAGGGATGGAGGTGTTGCGGTCGATGAGCTTGGTCATTACGCCGCCCAGGGTCTCAATGCCCAAGGACAAAGGAGTAACATCGACCAAAACCACATCCTTGACTTCGCCGGTGATCACAGCACCTTGAATGGCAGCACCCAAGGCTACGCACTCATCGGGGTTGATGTCTTTAGAGGGCTCTTTACCGAAGAACTTACGGACAAAGTCGACCACCTGAGGCATACGGGTGGAACCGCCAACCAGAAGGACGCGGTCGATGTCGTTTTTGCTCAAGCCAGAATCTTCCATAGCCTTGCGGCACGGACCCTCGCAGCGCTCGAGCAGATCTGCTGTCATAGCCTCGAACTGAGCCCTGGTGAGGTTCATATCCAAGTGCTTGGGACCGGAAGCATCAGCGGTAATGAAAGGCTGGTTGATGTTGACGGTGAGCATCTGAGAAAGCTCAATCTTGGCCTTCTCGGCTGCATCTTTGATGCGCTGGGCGGCCATCTTGTCCTGGCGCAGATCAATGCCGTGCTCTTTCTTAAAATCCTCGGCAATCTTATCGACTATGCGCATATCCCAGTCGTCGCCACCCAGTCTAGTATCGCCGTTGGTAGCTTTCACTTCAAAGACGCCATCACCGATTTCCAGAATGGATACATCGAAGGTGCCGCCTCCTAAGTCAAAGACGACTACCTTCATGTCGCCTTCGCCCTTGTCCAGGCCGTAGGCCAAGGCCGCGGCCGTGGGCTCGTTTATGATTCTCTTTACGTCTAAACCAGCGATAATGCCTGCGTTCTTGGTGGCCTGACGCTGGGAGTCGTTAAAATAGGCAGGTACGGTAATAACCGCTTCCTTGACTGGCTCTCCCAAATAAGCCTCGGCATCGGTTTTCAATTTTTGCAAAATCATGGCCGAGATCTCTTCGGGAGAATATTTCTTATCGTTGACATCTACGCGGTAATCGCTACCCATGTGGCGCTTAATGGAAGCAACTGTGCCATGCGGGTTACTTACGGCCTGGCGCTTGGCCAGTTCGCCAACCAGGCGTTCACCGCTCTTTGAAAAACCAACTACTGAGGGTGTAGTGCGATTCCCCTCTGCATTGGCTATGACGGTGGGCTTGCCACCTTCCATAAAGGCAATCACCGAATTAGTGGTTCCTAAATCTATACCAACAACCTTTGACATAATCTTTATCCTCCTCGCTTGTCTATCCCCGGCTTCTCTTTTCCCGGTTAGCGAGCACCTCTGGGCTCCCGTCTGTGCAGGCAGTGGCTTTTGGCCTACCAACCTTCCCTCGTCTCAGCGGGGGATACCTCTCAAGCGTTTTCTTTCTTTTCTCTCGCCTGTAATGTTACTCACCAAATGTAAGAAATATACTTGCTCAGTGTTAGAACAGTGTTAGAATTTTTATAAATTCCCATACCTGTGCCTGCCCGCACCCGTACTCCTGCGCCTAATTACTCGTTCTCAATTACGAATTACGCATTAAGCATTACGAATTGCTAATTGCTAATTGTCAATTGCCCACCGCCTGCCCGCACCCGTACTCCCGCGCCTAATTACTCGTTCCCAATTACGAATTACGCATTAAGCATTACGAATTGTTAATTGCTCATTGCTAATTGTTAATTACTAATTTTATATGGGCTTGCGGCACGGCAAATTCTTGGAAGGAAAGTAAACTGCACCAAAGGAAAAGCGGGGGTGCCTTTGACATGGGGTATGGGTTAGTTAGTGCTTTTTTTTGTGAAACAGTGGAATGGAGGCACGGTGGAAAATTATGCTGCAGAGTAAGCGCGGATTGATCGTAGGGTTGGCCAACGCCAATTCCATAGCTTGGGGAATAGCTGAGGCGGCTCATAAGCAGGGAGCGGAATTGGGATTTACTTACTTAAACTCTGCCATCGAGAAGCGCATGCGTCCTTTGGCGGAGAGCCTGAAAGCGGATTTTATATACCCGTGTGACGTTAACGATGAGGCCAGCCTGGAGGCTCTTTTTGCTGGAATCAAGGAAAAGTGGGGAAAATTGGATTTTGTAATCCATTCTGTAGCTTTTGCTCAGGGTGAGGATTTAAAGGGGAGATTTAGCGAAACTTCTCGGGAGGGCTTCAAGATAGCCATGGAGACCAGTGTGTACTCTTTGGTGGCCTTGGCCCAGCGGGCGGTGCCCTTGATGGATGAAGGCGGTAGTTTGCTTACCTTAAGTTATTTTGGTTCCGAAAAGGTTGTTCAAAATTACAATGTTATGGGAGTGGCCAAGGCTGCCTTGGAAGCCTCTGTGCGCTACTTGGCCGCCGACTTGGGGCCCAATAACATAAGAGTTAATGCCATATCTTCGGGAGCTATTAAAACGCTTTCGGCTCGTGGTATTCATGGCTTTACAGATATGCTCCATCTCACTCAAGAGAGAGCCCCTCTGAAGCGCTGTGTTACGGCTCAAGAGGTGGGGGAGGCGGCTGCTTTTCTAGTCTCCGATGCTGCCTGTGCCATTACGGGTGAGATTTTGCATGTCGACTGCGGATACAATATTATCGGTATGTAGCTGGGATGATTACCTGGGCGGGGGGGAGTTTGTTGCCAGGAACGGTGCAAATACTGTGGGCCTGCAGGGCACTTCGGACGTTCGATCGCAGTTGCCCGGGCAGGCGGCTGTCTCTGAAGTTTCGGTGTGTGGCGCAGGTCGCGGAAGAGTGAGCCTGTTCTTCTTCAACTTAGATTTGCTTCCAGAGAAGTTTAGTTCGATTCAAGATCAGATTCTGGACAGGGGAGAATTGGAAAGGCGCGATCGCTTGCGTTTTCCAGAGTTACGCCGACGCTTTTCCGCAGCTCACGTGGGCATGCGGGTGCTTTTAGCTAGGTATTTAAGATCGGAAGATATTTGCAAAAGTGGCTCGTGGGGAGGTGAACTGATCCGGTGGGCCGGGAGGTTAGTCTTTGCCCGTGGTGATTGGGGAAAGCCTTATCTCGCTGGTTTTAGAACAGAAGCTCAAGAGAGAAGAGCTGGTCGGTACTTATCGGGGGGGAGGGCTAATTCCTTAGCGACCTCTGCTTGCAATGTGGCTCGGGCTGAAGTAGCCTCTGCGGGCGACACCGGTGCCCATGGGCAGGATTGGATCGCTTTTAATCTCACGCATTCGGAAGGCTGGGCAGCTCTGGCTGTAACGGCGGGCCGGGTGAGCTCTCAAAATTTTTGGTTCACTGAGCCGAATAGTGGCTGGGGTTGGGAGAAGGGTAAATTGATAGAAAGTTGCGGCAGCTATAAAACGGATTGGCTGCCGGAAGTAGGGCTCGATCTGGAGGTTTCTAGCTTAAAAGATCGAGCCGGGGTGGCTGAGCGCTTTTTTACTCCAAAGGAATGTGAGTATATCTCCGGTAATGGTTGCACTGCCAAATTAGGGGTAGCTTCTGAAGAATGCGCTGAACGTTTTTCTTGGGTTTGGACGCGCAAGGAAGCCTGTCTCAAGCTTTGGGGAACTGGACTCAAGGGGATTCCTTTGAATTCCTTTGAGGTTTTAGATGGGCTTCCACATCCAGCCAGCGCTATGACTGAGCAGCCTGAGGTACTGTCCAGAGTTGAAAAGTTTACTGCTCTTTGTCGCAGTTTGTATTCTTGGCGGCTAAGTCTTGGTCTGCAGTTGAGCTTGGCCTTAAATTTTGTTCCTTACCAGATAGAAATTGTTAGACTGCATGGGTGATAAAACAAATGCCTAAGTTTAAGCCAGAAGTTCTTGCCCCAGTGGGCGATTTTGAAGTTTTGCAGGCTGCCCTGCAGGGAGGGGCAGATGCGGTTTATTTCGGCTTGGCCGAAGGATTCAATGCCCGGGCCCGGGCCCAGAATTTTACTCTATCTAAATTAGCTGCAGTTGTTCGTGAGGTGCACTCGGCCGGTGCCAAGGTATATTTAACTGTAAATACCCTAATTTTTGAGGATGAACTTTCCAAGCTTAAGGCGCTCATGTCTGAGATTGAGGCCGCTGGAGTGGATTCAATTATTGTACAAGACTTTGCTGTAAGCCAGTTGGCCAGAGTTTATGCGCCTCATGTTCATTTGCATGCTAGTACACAGATGACCATAAGTGATGGCTATGGTGTACAACTAGTTCGTTCTTTGGGCTTTAACCGAGTGGTTTTGGCCAGGGAGACCACCGGCAAAGAAATAGCGAAAATTGCTAAAAAGTTTGATTGTGAACTGGAAGTTTTTGCGTTAGGGGCTCTGTGTGTTTCTTACAGCGGGCAATGTTTGGCTAGTTTAGCCTGGGGGGGACGTTCGGCCAATCGTGGCCAATGTGCGCAGCCTTGCCGTTTAATCTATCGTTGGGTTTCTGTACCGCATGGTAGAAAGCTCGATTACAATGATCCGAAGGTGAAGCTGTCTGGGCCATCACATCTGCTCAGTCCTCGCGATTTGGCTAGTTTCGTGGAAATTGGTAACTTAATTAATAGCGGAGTGCGCTCTTTAAAAATAGAGGGGCGTTTGAAGGGTGCCAATTACGTTTATATGGCCACTAAAACTATGCGGGCTTGGGTTGATGCTCACTTTGACGCTGATGGAAATTATCAAGAACCCACAGCGGCCCAGATTCTAGCCCTGCGACATAATTTGAGCGATTTGAGTGTAACTTTTTCTCGCGGATTTACTCCCGGATTTCTGCATTCATGTGATCATCAATCTTTTGTGCAGAAGGGTAGCCCAAAGCACCGTGGACAGCTTCTGGGTCGAGTTTTGAGCAGAGATAGGCACGGTGTCAAAGTTGAACTTATTGCGGAATCCTCCGAGGAAGCTGACGCTAAGTTGGCCGCTTATCCTATTGCCCTACAGAGGGGCATGGGAGCGCTTTTCTTAGCACCCGACTCTCAGCAGAATCAGGCTACAGAGATTCAGGGTGGCCCTATTTTTGCTTGCAGACAGGACAAAAAGGTTGCTGTACTTGAATTCGGACATCCCGGTCCAGATTTAAATAAGGTTAATGTGGGCGATTTCGTCTATATAAGCGGATCGCCACAGGTAAATAAGCGCATAGAGCAGGAACTTGAAGAACCTAGGCTGGGACGTTTAGGGTTGATTTTAAAGATAAGTGGCCGTAAGGGTGAACCTCTGCATATCAAGGGAATCGTAGAGGATAGAGATCTAAACGCTACCGTGCACAGTCAGGTGCTCCTCAAGGAGGCCCAAAAGAAGGCTCTCGATTCTCAAAGTATATCCAGAGCGTTCGGTGAGTTAAGGCAAACGCCGTTCCATTTGGCTAGTGTGGATGATAGTGAATTGGAGGGAGGGCTGTTTCTGCCTCTTTCCGAATTTAAGCCCATGCGCCGGGCATTGGTTGAAGAACTGAGCGGTCCCATTTTGGAACCTAGCTGGAAAAATGCAGCTGACGATTGTGTTGTGGGCAGAGAAGCAGGGACTGCTGGTGGCGCAGTGCCGATGTCAGAGTCGGAATTGGTTTGCAAGGCTGAACTGATGGAGGCGCGTCCCGAGCTTAGCGTTTTATGCCGAAGTGTTGAGCAAGTGGAGGCTGCCCTGGAGGCTGGGTGTGAACTTTTGGAATTGGAAGCTTTCAAACCGCAATCTTTGGAGGAACTGGTTGAGGCTGGCCGTAGGAATGCCAAAGTTAAAATTCATTTGGTAGCTCCCAGAATTCAGATGGATGGTGAGGAAAAAGCCATAAATTACCTGCTTAAATTAAAACCTGATGGCCTGCTTTTACGCAACCTAGGGAGTTTTGAGTATTGGCGTAGCTTGGCCGTTAGTTTGGGCCAGTCATGTCCTGTAGCTTGTGGCGATTTCTCTCTCAATATTACTAACTCTTTATCGGCTAGTGCTCTACTGAAGCTAGGTTTGTCGTATTTCACTATAAGTGATGACGTAGATGGAGCCCACCTGGAGCCGTTCTTGAAAAGTTTAAAAACTATGCCATTGGAGATTAGGCCCGTTGTGAGTTCAGAGATGCCCAAGGTGAGGCCAGAACAGAGAGATGGAGTTAATCCCGCTGTGGAGGCAGGAACTACAGAGGCGGATGTGGTCAGGGATCGTGCTGTGGGCGAAGCTGCTGGAACCATTCAACACAGGGAGGCTGGGCGAGTTAGCGGTGAAGCCTTAATCGAAAGAGCTGTCCTTACCTTGTATAGACACATACCCACTTTTCACACTAAACACTGTCTTTACGCCGACCTGCTGAGCTCTGGGCGCGATTCCCGAACTTGTGGGCGCCCATGTCTAAAAAATGATCTGTATGTAGTCGATCGTCGTCAGTATTCTCATTTGGTAAAGATCGATTATCTGTGCCGCGGTAGTATTTTCAATCAGACTCCCCTGCAGAGACAGGACAAGTTGCCTTTGCTGGTTGAGTATGGCTTGAAACATTATCGGGTGGAACTTTTAAATGAGGACAAAAGACAGGCTCGCAAAATTATCGATTACTACAGAAGAATTTTGGCAGTTCATATACACTAGCGGAGACTAGCAGTGTAGCACCGATAAATTTGGTTGTGTCTACGTATTCGGTTGTCGAATCAGGAAAATATTAGGGCGCTACTCATGGTAATAAAAGAAGCAGAGAAGGCTTTATATACCGAGCTTTAAGGTTTGTGTTTTTTACCTGTGGGGCATTCTATAAGTTAGCGGTCTGAAGTCTAAAAATTAACAAAATAGCTGATTCTTTGCCTAAATAGATGTTTTCTTTATTGTGATGCGTCGTTATAATAGCCGGGAGGTAGCGTTTTTGCTAAATTTTTTTGAATGGAAAACTATTGGCAAGCAATTGGTGGTGTTGACGGTGTGAGTTTTGCTCTGGGGCTCCTTCCAGATTCTGGGGAGGTGGTTGTGCGCCGTCCGGCTTGTTTAGATAAAAGATTGAGCAGCGAGGTAGTAAGATGATTGGCAAAACTTCCGTAACTATTGGAACTTACAACGTCAAGAACATGTTCGGCAAGGACGATGTCCAAAAAGGTGGCAGTCGCACTCCCGTAAAGTCTGAGCGCTCCTTAGACGCTTTAGCGGAAAATATAAGGCGGGCAGATGCCGATATCGTCGCCCTGCAGGAGTGCACTTCCGAGAAAACTCTCAACCAGTTTTTAAAGACTCGCGGTTTAAGTGATAGTTACAAGTATGTCGCCCACGTGCCGGGCAACGATAAGCGCGGTGTGAATGTTGCGGTTATCTCTAAGTATCCATTTACAGAGGTCGTCTCTCACAAAGATGTCAAGTTCCCGTTGGCTGATGGCTCTGGAGAGGAGGCCAAGTTTAGCCGCGATTTCTTGCGGGTAGATGTAGACGTTGATGGTGTTCCCGGAGCGGATTTGAGTCTTTACACTACTCACTCTAAATCTAGAAGACCGGCTGCTCCAGGTCAGGTCAGTGCCGATACTCGGCGTTTGAGCGAAGGCCGGGCCATGCGTGATATAGCCGAAAAGGAAATGAAGGAGTTCCCCGGCCGCCTGTTTGTTCTCACTGGTGATTTTAACGATAATACCGACGATGCCTCTGTCCAAGCTGTGCTCAACCCCGGTGGCGGTCGTGAAGAGTGGGTGGATAGCCTGGCTGGAAAGCCGGATTCCGAGCGCAATACCTGGCCGGCCAATCCGAACAGGAGCAATGGTTTTGCACCTGAGCAGTTTGACCACATGATTTTTCCCAAGTCTATGTCTGATCGCCTGGTTGAATCGCATGTCCACCGTTACGGGCAGTCTGACTGCAGCGATACTCGGTGGGTGTCTTCCACGGCTTCCGATCACTTGATGATTACATCTGAATTTAATCTGTTTGGTTAGGAAGCGGTTCTATAGTCTTACTTATAAGGCAGGGTAGCAATGGTGGCAGCAAGTGCTGCTCTACCGTTGGTTGCCCGCTTTTTGCTTTGTAATGCAATGGAAATTTTGTATAGATCTGTAACTATTGTTGGAGGTTGATTCGAAAACTATTTCCGGAGGATGGCGTTTAACGTTGCATAGGGATGGTCGGAGTTCGTTCTCTTTAGCAAGGTACTGGAAGGAATTATGCTCTAGTGGAGCTGAATGAAGGCTGGAGTGGAGGTCGTCTATGAAAAAGAGAATAGCTAGTTTAGTTGCCTGCGTTGTTTTTTTAGTGGCTTTGGTTTTTACCTGTGCGCAGGCGCAAGCCAAAACTAAGGTGCCGGTTGGAAAGATTCATGGGAAGATCAAGGTAGTCAATTCTTTTCCTGATTATAAGGTGAAGGTGGTCAAATCTTTCCCCGATCTTAAGGTGAAGGTAGTCAATTCTTTCCCAGATAAGCCAGGTGAATGGCAGTTTGTGGAGTCGTTTCCCGATTATAAGATTCAGTTCGTTGATTCTTTTCCTGATTTTACCATACAGTATGTGGAAAGTTTTCCAGGAGTGCCGTGAGGCCTAGTCGATAAAAATAGTGGTGGTTGGGTCAGCCGTTTTGATTTGATCGGCTGGCCCTTTTTTTTTACAGGAATTTCCCTATTCGTCTTAAAACTCAGTTATCCAGATTATGTTAGAGACGTTAGGCTACTACAATTTAGTGGGGGCAGTGATAGTATTCCTCTATGGTTCACTTGTTGGCAGTTTCTTAAATGTTGTCATCTACCGTCTTCCCTTGGAACGCTCCATAGTGTTGCCCGGATCGGCATGTGGCACGTGTGGTACGCCCCTGCGCTGGTGGGAGAACATCCCTATACTGGCCTACTTTTTCTTGGGTGGGCGCTGCCGTGTGTGTGGTAGCTCTTATTCATGTCGCTACGCTGCATTGGAAGCTTTGACTGCCTTTATTTCCGTGTATCTCTACCATTTCTACAACGGCTTAAACTGGCAGTTCTTTTACGCTTTTGTTTTTTTCTGCCTGTTATTGGTTGTTTTTTTTACAGATTTTGATCATTGGATAATTTTAGATTCAGTAGTTTACACGGGGATGGCCTTTGGAACTTTGTTTGGATATTTCGTGCCTGCCCGTGGAGATTTTTACTTTTTTGATTATTCTTTAGTACCGCCATTTTTGCAGCATTATCAAGATATTGGATCGCCATGGCTTAATGTTCTTTCATCTGTGTATGGCATGGTTTGGGGAGCAGCGTTTTATTGGTCTATTCAGTGTATAGGTAGGTGGATCGTTAAGCAGGAAGCTATGGGAGGTGGAGACATAAAACTTGCTGCTATGATAGGGGCATTTTTGGGGTGGCATATTGGTATACTGTCCTATTTTATGAGCTTTGTGTTGGGTGCTGTTGTGTCTGTGATTATGATGATCATTTCGAAAAAACGCGGAAGGGATCCCATACCATTAGGCACTTTTATGGCGGTGAGCGCTTTTGTATGCCTTCTTTACAGTGAACAGGTTGTTAGTTTTCTTATGAATTGGTCGATGCACGGATATTCTTATTAGTGGAAGTTATTTAAATTATGGCGAGCAGGTTCTTGCGAGAATAAATCGAAGTGTGCGAACCGCATTGTTGCGTTTTGTTGGCAAATAGGGGAGCGGGGAAGGTTTTTTTTCTCTGTTAGGGAAAGCCAACGCGGCAGTTTGTGTGAGCAATATTCGTGGTTGTACGTTTTTGTGAAACGAGTATGTGGTGAAGATATGAGAATGTTGAAGGTAGGAGGTGGAAAGTGATGGAGCGCATCATGGATGTGTTCAGGAGGTTGTTCGTAAAACCTCAGGAAGTTTGCGGCATCGACATAGGCAGCAATACTATAAAAATCGCATCTGTTCTGCGCGACGGCAAAAGTGTAAAACTTACCCGTTATGCTTCATGCCCTACGCCCCCTGCTACCATAAAAGATGGCGCGATTGTCGACGCGCAAGCCTTGGGAGAAGCCATTCGGGCTTTGCTGAAAGATAAGGGTTTTCCCGATGAGTGCGAGATCGTCAGCGCTGTGTCTGGTCAGTCTGTGGTTATCCGCCCCATACGTATGGTGCAGATGAACGATAAAGAACTGGCTTCATCTATTAAATATCAAGCCGAACAGTATCTTCCTTATGCGGTTTCTGACGCTCAGGTAAGTGGCATTCGTCTGAGAGATTCTGTCCCCGATGAACCTAACATGATGGAAGTGCTTTTGGTTGCTGCTCCCAAGGAGATGATAACTAATACCCGGGAGCTTATACAGTTGGCTGGAGCTTCGCCTAAGGCTGTGGATTTGGAACCGTTTGCTCTACTCAGAGCTGCTCAGGAGAGTGATCCTGAGTTGGCTGCCAGTGACAAGACGGTGGCTTTGGTTAACTTGGGAGCTTCATCGGGGAGTGTAAATATTTTTAGGGCGGGATTACTCCGTCATAGTAGAACAATTTCTGTGGCCGGTAATAGTTTTACAAAGGCTATAGGTCAAGCGCTGAACTTATCTTTCGAAGAGGCCGAGAGGTTCAAGATAGAGAAGTGCGTGGTTAGAATTGAAAATGATTCTACCCCTGTAGCCCCTACGACTATGCGTGTCTTTAACATTATCGTTCCGGTGTTGAAGGATTTAGCGAGAGACATTCAGATGTCTTTTGACTATTATAGGTCGCGTGAAAAGGCAGAGTCGGTAGACTTAGTTATTCTTTCAGGTGGTACTGCCAGAATGAAGAATATCGATGTCTACTTGGCTAACGAGTTAAGTATCGAGTGTCAGATGGCTGATCCTTTCCACAATGCTGATGCTAATGGCGTTGATGGAATTACTGCAGCTGAACTCGAGGAACTTGCGCCTATGGCTATGGTTGTTGCTGGATTGGCATTGCGTAAGGATTGAAGTGATGCTTTTGTCTAGTAAACTTAGTCGAGCTGATACTCCAAAGGGAGGTGCACGATGACCATTAAGGTCAACCTATTGCCCACTGAGCGTAAGAGGTTTACTTTCGACCCGTTGGTTGCAGTCTTGTTTGTGTGTGTCTGTGTTGCGCTGGTTGGATGCATTGTCTATGGTTCCAGTCTTAAGAGACAAGTAGACGAAAAGCAGGCCCAGATCGACCACCTAAAGGATGAGATTAGTAAAACGGAGCAGAGTCTGCCCGTGATCAATCAAGTCAAAGAAGACATCGCCAGGCTGAAGAGTGAGATTAAAGTTGTCACCAGCTTAAAGTATGATCCGGTTCGGTATGCAAACCTCTTGACAGAAGTGGGAAAGGTTATGCCAGACAATGTCTGGATAAGTAGTTTGTCGGTCGAGCCTTCGACTTGCACGGTTAGTATGAGCGGTACTGCTGCTCATAGGCCCGGCAAGCCCCCGTTGGCTACGATAGCCGAATTTGTCCAAAATTTGGATGACTCGAAGATCTTTACGGATTCTTCCTTGTCTTCCGTTTCTCAAACTAGGGTGGATACCGGTATAGGCTTTACCTTCAGTATTGAGGCTCATTACAATGCTGACGAGGCTGCGGGGATCGCTGCAAAGCAGGCTGAGACCGAAGCTTCTGGCGATGGCGAAGGATCATAGGAGGTAGCGATGACTGTAAATGGACCAATTAAGCTCGTCGTAGCTTCCGTGTTGATTATTTGTATCGTTGTCCTGTTCTGGATGTTTGACTGGCAGAAGAAGCAGAAGGAGATAGAGGAGAAAACTGGTGAGATCTCTCAACTGCAAGTGAAGCTGGACGAGCAGAAGAAGTTGGTAGAAGATCTGCCGGCGCTTACCAAGGAAAAGAACGATCTGGAAAAGAAACTGCAGGAAGTTATGCAGACTAATCTCGTACCTGAGAAGCCCGAGATGTTCGTGGCTAACTATCTCAAGGAAATCGAGAAGATGATCAGTGAAGAAAATTATCGGCTGGGAGATGAGTCTTTCGAGATCTTATCAATTGCGCCGGGAGCTCTGACTGGTCAAGCTGCGCCTGGTGGTGGCGAAGGCGGTGAGGAAGGCTCTGAAATATTGAAGCAGTTCCCGACCCGTGTTTTCCAGATGAGTATGAGGGGCAGGTACTCCACGATCATCGAGTTCTTGTATCAATTGGGTGATTTGCGTCTTGAGCGTCTGGTGACGATCAATAGCATATCTCTTACCCCTGGTAATTCGGATGGAACCAGGAGTCCGGTTCTTTCGATCCAGATGCCAATCACGGCATACATGAAACAGGGAGGTTAAAAGAAGCTTATGAACCTGCCTGAATTTGGCTCAAAATTGAATAGAGGCTGCAAGGTGTTTGCCTTTTCCGTCGCGTTAGTGGCTTGTGCCGCTTGTGGTGGTGGCAGTACCGATGAGGCTAATAATTCTCAGGTCAGCAGTGAAGTCGATATCGCCACCACTAACGCTAGTGATGCGGCTGCTCCGGCTGAACAAGCCGAAGTTGCCGGCACTAATGAGGGTGGCGGACAGGAAGCTGGAGGAGAGGTTACAGATGCCGGTAATGCCAGTGTCGGTGAGGGCACCGGTGACGGTACTGTGGCAGACAGCGGAACTGAAGGCGGCGAGGCTGCCCCTGCGGCTCCCGAAAACAAGGCGGACAAAGAGAAAAAGAAGCCAGCGCCGGTTAGACGCAAGGTAGCTGTGCGTGATCCTTTTGTCAATGTGATGCTTTCTCCTAATGTGGCCTTAAATGAGGCGCGCTTAGCTAACATGTCAGCTGCGCAGAGGGCTGCTTTGAAGCGCAGTCAGATGCAGGCTGTTAAGAAGGTGTCCAAGGATGCCAAGAAAAATAAGGTGGTGAAGAAGGTCGTTAAGGTTGTTAAGCCCGACATCACTGTTAATGGTATCCTCAAAGGGGACAACGGTTACGAAGCTATGATTAGCGATGGTCACCAGACTAGGCTGGTGGCTGTGGGGCAGCAGGTGGACAAGTATCGCGTTTTGGGTATTGACCCCGATGCGAAGACTGTGACTATCGGTCTTGGCAAAGAACATCGTTTCCGCTATACGCTTGAGAAAGAGCGGTTTGGCGGATCCAAGTGATGGGTTGCTCCTGGCGCTTTTTATGAGTTTTCTCTCCTCTGTTGGGGGAGAATGTTTAGATGAAATATGCGAATGCGGTTAGGCCTTCGAGGGTGCCTTGCTGCTTGTATCAGGATGTTTGGCTGTGAGGGATCTTTGGTAAGGTCCAGTTCTCAGAGCGAGGCGAAATGACACCCTCGAATGAAACGCATAGTTTCGATTATTAAGTTCTTAAATGAACGTGATGGCCAATAGGAGGTGGGTAAAACCAATGCTCTTGTCCAAGCGTAGAAGCGTTCAGCTTCTGTTTGCGTGCCTGTGGGCCGTGGGACTATTGTTCTCTTCGTCCATGGTAGCAACGGCTCAAGGCAATGTTGCGACCATTAACGGCGTCAATTATAGCTTAGATAATGCCAAGGGGCTTATCAAGGTTGTGGCTCAGGCCAGCGCCCCGGTTCAGTATAAGCAGGTTAACTCCAATAATGCTATTTGCGTGGAAATTACGCCTGCTGTTATAGGCAAGGATGTAAAGCGCAGCCAGAATATCAATACTGGTTTGCTGCAGAATATTGTAGTCGCTCAGACTGCTGCTGACACTGTGTCGGTACGCATGAATGTAAGCGGCAATCCTAAGACCAGCTACTGCACAGCTTTGGCTGATAAAAAAGGTGTGACGGTTGCTTTTTCCCGCGATGAGGTGGCGAGTGCGAAAGTAGCGAAAGCACAGACCGCCGGTGAGGAAGCTTCGAGTGCATCTGCCGTCAAGACTGTTGCTAAGTCTGGTGATGCTAATGTCGCTCCTCGTAAGGTCGCTGCTAAGGCAGCCAAGGCTGCTCCTCGTAAGAAAGCGGCCGTTAAGGCTCCTGCCAAGAGAGTTAAAGTCGTGAACATGGAATTCGTGGATGCGGATTTGGTTTACATCGTGAAATTCTTGGCTAAGGAAATGGGACGCAACGTTTATGTGGCTCCCGATGTACAAGGTTCTGTTACTGTTACCTTAAAGAACGTGCAGCCCGAAGGTGCTTTGGCTCTCGTTTTGAAGATGCAGGAGAATCCTTATGACTATAAGATTGTTGGCAATACTGTCGTCGTAGCTACTCCAGAGAAGTTGCAGACCGTTCCCGACAATATTCTTACTCCCAAGACCAGATCCAGTTCTGTTAGGAAGAATCTCGTCGAGCAGGAATTCCTGCTTGAGGAGGCTCCGGCTGCCGGCATTATCGATTTCTTAAAGGGACAGTATCCCGATGTCGTTTTCACTCCCCATCCTACTATCAATGGTTTCTATGCCAGAGGTACTCAGGCTGAGTTGAAGGAAATCAAGGGTAAGCTTCCCAATCTCGATCAGCTTCCCCCGGCTCCTCCGGCACCTCGCCGCGAGTATGTTTCTGTAAACTATGGTGATGCTGCGAAATTGCAGGCTTTGGTTTCTAGTTTGGTTCCTGGCGTGGGAATTACTTTAGATGATCGTATGGGCCTTCTCATTGTTGAGGGCAGCGATGAGCAGATCGAGCAGGTACAAGAGGTTTTGGCTA
Source organism: uncultured bacterium (assembly GCA_900313515.1). Taxonomy (GTDB): domain Bacteria; phylum Vulcanimicrobiota; class Xenobia; order Xenobiales; family Xenobiaceae; genus Bruticola. The sequence continues at coordinate 15,772 of OMRK01000033.1, forward strand.
ACCTTGACAGGCCCTTGAAGCAAGTCATGATCGACTTCAAGGTTGTCGAGCTCAACGAGTCCGGTTCCAAGACTTTGGGCATCGGCTGGGGTCAGGAGGGTAACGTTGGTGCCTTCACTACGACTTTTGCTGAAATTGTGCCTGGTCTGTGGGATCCTACCCAGACTCTCATTACTGGAGATGGTGGAAACATAGGTGCGACCCCTAACGGTGGTAGCTTGGCTTCTCTTAACATCGGATCTTTTGGACGTAACCCCTTCAGCATAACTGCTTCTATGTCTTTTGTCGTGGAGAATAGTGACAGTAAGAACCTGGCTTCTCCTCGCATTGCTACTCAGAGCGGTGAGAAGGCGGAAGTTTATGTCGGCCAAAAGTACCCCATTGTGTACTACGATGCTAGAGCTGGACAGTTCCAGGTTCAGTATGTGGATATGGGTACACGGTTGATAGCCACTCCCACTGTCAAGGATGACGGTCACATCGAGATGGAGCTTGAACCCAACACCACGAGTGCTGGTAGCTTGGTTAACAATCAGTATCCTATTCAGTACACCCGTACGGCTAGATCCAAAGTCCGTGTTAAAGATGGTGATACCATTATTATCGCTGGTTTGATCAGTGACAGTGAGCGTCACTCCGTTTCTAAGTTGCCTCTCTTGGGAGACCTGCCTATTTTGGGCGCACTCTTCCGCACTGAGAGCAACGTCGCAGAGCGTAGTGAGGTTGTCTTTATGGTAACTCCGCACATCATGGAATAGTTTAACAGTTCTTTGGTGTCCACTTAAAGTGGGCGATCGTCGAGATGGCGAGCGCCCACTTTTTTTTTGTTAATAGGCGTGGTTAACTGCATTACGCTAGTTGATAACTGGGCAGGAATGGTAAGCGCTTGAGAAGAATGAATCGGGGCCTGTTTGGGTCTTATAGGGCTTTCTGTTAAAAGTCGGCAGAAGTGGGGGCAGGGGTTAGATTATTGATTCCATGAGGGGGGAGTGGCGTGGGTTATCCGGTTGCAGGGTAAGCTGGTCAGTGGAACAGACTCAACAGATTAGTGGGTGGCCTGATGGTCATTTAGAAGGTGGTGCGACTTAGGTGGCTGATACCATTGAGGGATTGTTGCAAGAGGCTCGTAATTCGGCTAACAGTCGGAGCTGGGGCAGGGCTATAGAACTTTATTCTAAAGCGCTGGGGTTGGATGCTGATAATGATGAAGCCTGCCGTAGTTTGACGCAGATTTATGCCTTGCGCGGCATGTTTAAATCGGTTGTCAGTACTTATTTACAGCTGATGCATATATATATTGCCCGCAATGATTTTGACAATGCTTTAGCTGTGGCTAATTATGTGCTGTTGTTATCGCCTGAGTCCGTGGAAATACGGGAAGAACTCATCAACATTTATCGTGCTCGTGGTGAGGTGGCGGAGGTCGTGGCACGCTCTTTAGATTTGGCCCGCCTCTATATTGAACTAGATGAGGGTGAGCGTTCCCTGAACCTTCTCCAGGCTATCCTGAATGATGATCCCAGCAATATTGAGGTCAGCAAAGAGCTGGCTGAAATGTATATACAGTATGGCCAGGTTGAGAATGGCGTCAATCAGTACAGACAGGTCTCGGAGCTCTATTACTCCAGCGGCGAGCTGGATAAGGCCTGTGAGGCTTTGGAACGTCTGTTGGTGATTAATGCTGGAGACTCTGGAGCCGTTTTCCGTTTGGGCGAATTCTACTCTGCAGCAGAACGCTGGGAAGATGCTGAGCGTCAGTTCCGAAGTGCGTTAAAGTTTGATTTCGGCAATCTCGATGTCTTGTTCGCATTGGGGGATGTCTGCCAGCGCAAGGGCGATTTGGATCAGGCCAGTTTGGCTTTCCGCAAGATCGTAATGACCGCGCCAGATTATGTCTTGGCTCAGGAGCGGCTGGCTGAAATTTACCATATTCAAAGCAATGTGGAGCAGGCCGTTAAGGGGTATTTGGCGGCTGCCTCTCTCTATGCTAACAGTGGAAATGGTGAGAAGGCTGTTGCGCTCTATCAAAGGGTTATAGCTCTCGATCCTGCTAATCCTACGGCTACACGTGAGCTGACTAACTTGGGCGCTCCAGTTGTTGGCAACGATGGTGGAATTAAGCCCGTAGCTAAGGAGAAGCCTCAGAAGAAGGGCAAGAAGGCGGCGGAGGCGCTGAAGCAGAGCAAGGGTGGAGCTGCCCATGCTGGTCTCATCCCCAAGAGCTCCGGCGGGCGTGCTGGTTTAGTTGGCAAGGGTGGTCTCAAACCCAGTTTAGGCAGTAAGCCTGTTTTAGGCGGCGACAATAGTGCCGATTCTCCTCGTCCTGGTCTTATGCGTGCCGGCCTGAAGATGAGCAAGGGTGGAGCGAAGCCCATGTTGGGCGGCAAGCCCGTGTTGGGCAGTAAGCCAACTTTGGGTAGCAGAAGAAAATCTAGTGAACCGGAACCCGAAGAAGTTCCCGCCGAAGTGAACGCTACTCCGACCGAAGAGTCAATGGAGAGGCCAGAACAGTCTGCTGAAGTAGTTGGCACCAGCACTGGTGAGGCTGAAGTCATGGGAGCTGATGACGCTGAGGTGGCGGCAGTCGAGGAGCAAGCAGATTCTAGCCTAAGTGTTAAAAACACGGATGAGATGGTCAGTGCCGGCGAGCCGGTAGATATGCCCAAGGAAGGAGCCGTTGGCGCACCGCCGCCCGATTTTGTGGAAGCGGATGTTGTTAAGGCTAAAGTTGTAGAAGCGCAGGTCATTAAGGCGAATTATCTAACCGAGGCCACAGAGGATGATGTCAGTGCCTTGGACCAGGAGGTTCCGGAGGGCTCTTTAAATTCGCAGCCTGTCGTGCGTGAGATTGTCAAGCAGCCTGTGCAGCAGACAATTCAGCAGGTACAGGTTATGGGCGTTGTCGGGGAGACGGAAGGTGTCCAGAATACTTCTGAATTAGTTGTGATTTCTAGGACTTCCGGAGATGTTGCGCCACAAGACGAGCAGAGTGGTGACTATGGCTCTGTAGCCGCCTCCAGTGAAAATTTGCTTGACGGTAAGTTCCAGGGCGGTGCAGTTGAAGAACAGTATGCGGGTGGCGCCAACGATTATTATGCCGATTCCAACGGTGAACAGTTAGGGAGTGATGAGCTCTTTGAGGGTGGCTACGATGGTGGAGAACTCTTGGGTGGCTACGACGGTGCAACTGAAGCGCCACAACTGAGCGGTGGTGATTATTACCCCCAGGAGGGTGGCGCTCAGCCCGTTGCTGAAGTGGAATCTCCTGTAGATGGTGTGGTAGACGACAACTCCGTTCAGGAGCCGCTTGCGGTTGAACAGCAGGCTGTGGTCGGTGCTAGCACTGGGGTGACCGGTCCTTCTCTCGTCTATCTGCCGCAGGAGTATGGTGGCGTATCTACACCTATCCTTTATCTGGAACGTCCTGAGTACTATGCTGCAATAGGTAGCGCAGTGACCGCGCCACCCGATCCCAGTGTTATTCCTTGGGAGCCTTTGGCTGGTGTTGATGGTGGAGCCGTAGAGGAACAACTGCAAGAGCAAGAGGTTGAAAATGCAGACGGAAGGGTCAACGAGGTTGCCGCATCTGGCGAGAACGTTGATGGTACTAGTGAAGAACAAGGCTTCGATTCTAGCGGTGATTTGAAAACTGGTGAACGTGCGGGAGGAGCGCTGCACAGGAAGATTTCCAGGCATCGCGAGGAGGCTGCTCCCGCTCATAGAAGCATTGGCGGGGAACGACTGGCAGAACGGATGGCTCGTATGCGTGAAAACGGTGAAAATGAAGAGAGAAGTTCGGAGCGGCGCATTAGTGGTATAAGTCATAGGACATCTACTATTCCGTCTCATCCCAGTAGCAAGAAGCCGAGGCGTGGCATAATGGGAGGTCTTTCGCGTCCTATCAATCAGGTCCGTGAGGAGGCTGGCGCTGGTGTAAATGAACAAGAGGCTACTGTGGTTCCGGAGCCTGGACCTCAGACCGGTAGGCGTACGCGTGCTAGCCTGAGTGAGCGTATCAAGCAGGCTAGAGCTTCGCGTCACGTTGCTGAACAGGCTCAGTCCGGTGAGATGAAAGCAGTGGTCACTGAGAGCGTTGCTGAAAATCCTGTTGCGCCCGCGCCCATGGTTACAGATGAGAGTACGCAGGCTCAGACTCAGGTTCAGCAACAGCAATTCACTCAAGAGCCTATGCAGGATAGCAGTGCTGCTGAGATGACCTTTTCTGCAGGTGCGGAACAGCCACAAGCTCAGTACGATGGCCAAGACTATACTCAGAGTGAAGCCGTTGGTAACTCTGGACAGGAGAGTTACGGGTACCAGGAAGGCTACAGTGAGGCAGGTGGACAGTACACCGAGCTTTACGGAGCGCCGCAAGCGCAAGGTGAAGCCCAAGCCGTTGAGTATGGTGGGCAGGAAGTTTATCCGGAACAGTACGGACAGTATTCGGAACAGCCGCAAGGATATGATGAACAATCTGGACAGTACGATGCTCCCCAGCCTGGTTACGATGATTCGGGCGCATATCAGGAACAGTATGGTCAGTATTACGGCGCCGAGCAGACTGGACAGTACGAAGGGGGACAGCCTGGTTACGAAGATCAGGGCGGATACGCCAATTACGGAGAGCAGTATCCTCCTAACGTCGGAGATTATGGCTATGGCGGTCAGGGATTTGAAGATTCACAGGGACTTTACGGTAACGCTGAAGGGTATGGCGCCTATGGTGAAGGTCAGTATCCAGGGACAGAGGGCGGCTATGACTATTCTGGTGAACAGCATTTTGATGATGGTACCGGAGCCTATGCCGAGGCTGGTGGGTACGTAGACCACGATGACCAGCAGTATGTTGGTGCTGCTGAGGGTGTCGATTACGCTGGCGAACATCCGGAGGCTATGCCGGTCAGCTATCCCGAGGTCTCCGGACAGATGCAAGGTGGTGCAGAAGTCGCTGAAGCTCAGGAAGAGGTCGAGGCTGCTTATCAGGCCGAGGCTTTGGTCAATGAAGCTCAGGGCGGTGCCGTTTCAGAGGCTACTGGCTTAGAGGTCGGTTCTGGGGTTGAGCAAGCGCAGCCTGTTGAAAATTGGCAGTCCGATGAAGGCAATCTTGGAACTGGTGAAGTTTCTGCCGAAGTTATCGACGATCGGTCGGTTGTTGGTGGAGATGGTGCTTTTGCCGGGTCGCCTGAGGCTGGAGCAGCAGAGGTTAGCGAAGCTGTGGTCGAACCGCTGGGCGGTGCGGCCGTTCCGCAGGAAGCTGCAGATGGCTCGGAGCAGTTGCTGGGAGCTACAGGAATCGTTTCTGCGGAAACAGAGTACTCCGGTGTTGAAGAAGCCTCTGCTCAGGGCACAGTAGAGGTTGGCCTTGCAGAGGGTGGTCAATACACTGGAGTTGCACCGGAGGCCGGACAGGAAGCTTATGTTGAGGGCGCCGAGGTCGGTAGGTTGCAACGTGAGATAGTAACTGAGGCCCGAGTTGAAGAATTGGATGCCAGCCAGGTGGAGTTCCAGGAGGTCGGTGCGGAACGTACCGATGTTCCGGAGTTGGTTGTGTATGAGAGGGATGATACGCCCGAGGTAGACAAGGCCATCGTGCCCGTAAGAGTTAAACGTCACAAGTCGCGCCGTCAAGCTAAAGCCGAGCGGGCTCTGCTTGAAAAGGCGGCCCAGGCTGCTCTGGTCGAGGCACAACCGCAAGATGAAGTGCAGGTGGATGGTCCGTTGGAGGACACTGAAGCGGTCGAGATTGACCAGGGTGCTGGAGATGAGGTTCTCAGCGCCGTTGAGGCTGGAAATGTTGTTGAGCCTGCTCAGGAAGGCTTGTCCGATATTGCGGCCGGTGAGGAGATCGGGTCGGTTGAACAGTCAGAGGAGTTGCTGACCGATCAGGTCAGTGAAGTTGTTGCTCAAGTCGAGGAGACTGTGGGTGGTGCCGATGCCCAAGAGCAGGGGCACCTCGAAGCTGAGGTTGTGCCCACGCTTCAGGGGTCGACTTCTGGAGAAGAACAGACCGACTTTGTTGAGGTTAGAACTGGTCTGGAGTCCGTGGAAATCAGCGGTGCTGGTGTTCCGACAGACGGTTTGTGTTCGTTGGCGGTTGAGTCTGAGCTGCCGGAAGAGTACATTGAGGAGGCTAAGCAGCTGCGGGTTAGATTGGCAGGTGCGGATGTCACTACATCTATCGGCGATTACCGCAGAGCCGTTGAGAATTCGCCGGAGAATTTACTCTTGCGCACCGATTTAGCCGATATTCACCTGCGTTTCAGCTTGATGGATGATGCTATCAATCAGTACCGCCAAATTTTGAGGCGTAAGCCTGATTCTGTGGCCTTGCGCCATCGTTTAGCTTGTGCGTACCTGTGGAATGAAGATTTTGATGAGGCCATCAAGGTCTATTTGGATTTGGTCAATTTGCATATAAAGAACGACCAGTATGCCGATGCGGTGGATGTTCTGCAGACCATACTCAGTCTTGATCCGCAGAACTTCACGGCTCGTCGGCTTCTGATCGATCGCTTTATAGAGCAGGATAAGAAGGATCTGGCTACTCATCATTTACGCCAGTTTGTTGAGGCGTCGCTCTCGTTGGGGAGCACCGGTAATGCCATTTCTGCCTTGAAGCAGCTCATTGAACTTTCCGATGATCCGGTGTTTGTGGAGCGCTTGGCCAAGGTGTACGTGGATAGCAACGACGTTAACGAGGCGCTCATTTACTATCGTCGGCTCTCTGAGCAGTACACTAGTTTGGAGAAGTGGCCGGAGGCGCTGGAGGTTTCAGAGAAGATCGTTGCTCTCGACTCGCAAGACTTCGACGAGCGTCGTCGGCTTATTGAGCTTTACCAAACCTTGGGACGTTACGATAAGGCCATAGCGGAGCAGTTTGTTTTGGCTGGATTGTACAGCAAAGCTGGTCGTATGGATGAAGCGGCGGAGCTGTACGAGGCGGTGGTTAAGAAGGATTCTAACCACTATGAGGCCAGGAGATGTCTGGTTGACTGCTATTTGGAGAAGAACAATTTAGAGGCAGCTATGGCGCAGGTTGGTCCGCTTACAGAGCGTTACGAGTCCGAACGCATGGCTGGTCCTGCTATTGAGATGTATACCAAGTTGATAGTCGCTTCTCCCGATTCTATAGATTTACATGAGCATTTGTTGAACTTCTACACGATGGACAGGCAGCAAGATAATATGCTCGGTGAACTTCTCAAGTTGGAAGAGTTGCGTGAAGCCAAGGGTGAGTATCGTGAGGCGGTACGCTATTTGTCCCGAGCCATAGAACTTGCGCCCGAGCAGGCAGATTTGCATTGTCGCCTGGCCAAGCTCTACGATGAGCAGTTGCATAGCATAAGTGGAGCCATGCAGGAGTATAAGAAAGTATTTGAGCTCAGTCCTGGTGACTCCGTTACTATGCGCCGCTATGCTCTGCTTTTGGTTGAGCAACGTAAGTCGAAAGAGGCAGCTCAGGTATTACTCAAGTTGCAGTCGGTTGATAAGGCGGGTGGTAAGGTCGTTATCGATGAGATCTGCAAGATGTTCTTGGATAGGATCGCCGAGGATGGAGCTGATCTCAACACCAGATATAACTATGGTGAGCTCTGTTACTACTTGAACCGGGTGGACGATGCCATTGAGCAATTCCAGAAGACGCACGTAGATCGTGATTTGGAACTGCGCTCTCGCAATATGTTAGGCCTGTCCTTTATCAAGAAGCCGCGCATGCGGGAGGTGGCCATCCGTCAGTTCCGCCAGGGCCTGGAGATCAAGGGGCACGCGGAACAAGACTATCTGGAGTTACGTTACAACTTAGCCATGTTGTTCTGCCAGTCGGATCGTCTCCAAGAGGCTTTAACCGAGTTCAAGAGTATTCTGGCCTTCGATGTGACTTATCGGGATGTTGAAGCTAGAGTGAAGGATCTGCAGGAGAAGATCGCCGCAGGTGGTGGGACTTCAAAAACGAGGGGGACGTCCCCGCGTCGTAGACAGCAGTAATTTCGAGTGCTTTTACTGGGATGGGAGAGAAAATGACGGATCGTAGCGAGATAGAGGCCCTTATCCAAGAAGCTGAAGAGTCGATGGCGGCGGACAATTGGGAAGGTGCGCGGGAAATATATAAGCAAGTTGTGAGTCAAGATCCCAACGACGTGGATGTACGGGAGCGGGTGTTGGCTGCAGCCAAGAAAGCCCTGGATTTCCAGGTTATTATCGGCCAGGATATGGCATTGGCAGAGTTATTCGTTGCCAATGGCGAGGCTGACAAGGCCATAGACAGCTACAAGGATATCCTTAATCTTGAGAAGCTGGCGCAGAGTCAGGGGATTACTGGCAACAAGCTGGCCAATATTCAGGCATTGGTGGCCCAGGTTAAGCCGGAGATTTTTGCCAAAACCGGCATCATTTATCTGAATGAAGGCAGGCATACTGAAGCCATCAAGTGGTTGCGCCCAAGCTTGGATCTGGATCCCAGTAGGTGGGATACTCACATGGCTATGGGCCGTGCCCTGATGATGGATAATAAGAATAAGGAGGCCATTTCCGAGTTCCAGGAAGTTGTTCGTCTGGCCAGCAGTGAGGCGGCTAGTGCCTACGAGCTTTTGGGCGAGGTTTTCCTACGCATAGGTCGTTCTCCGCAGAACACGGTTGTGTGGTTCCGCAATGCTGGTGAGCTATTTGTGCAGCGCAATGAATTGAGTGATGCCGTTCGTGCTTACGAGCGTATATTGGAGTTCGAGCCGCGCAATAAGGATATTTTAGTTCGTCTTAGTGATATTTATGTTACACTTGGAGACGCAGGAAAGGCATGTTCCACTTATTCCATTTTGGCTCAGATTGCCGAAGAGGAAGGTTTCCTCGATCGAGTGATGAGTTATTTGGAGAAGGTACTCGAGCTTAATTCTGGAGACGACGAGGCTAGGACTAAACTAATAAGTTGCTACACTGATGCTTTGGCAAAGGATCCGAACAATATTAGTCTGCGCGTGCGTTTAGTGGAGAACTTGCTCAAGAAGGGCATGTTTGCCGAGGCTTCTAAAAACCAGCTGGATCTGGCTAAGAGCTATATTGAACGAGGTAGCGTAGATGAGGCTATAGGTACCTTGCGCAAGCTCATTGAGATAGAGCCGGACAGCATTGAGGCCCGTCGGCTTTTAGGCGACCAGTACCGCCGCAAGGATATGGGTACTGAGGCTCTGTCCGAGTATCAGGAGGTAGTGCGTCTTTATCACGAGAACGGCCGCAACGACGAGGCTATAGATTTTCAACACAAGTTGGTGGAAATGTTCCCCGAGATCTCCGATCTCCGCTACCAGGTGGCTCTTTCCCTGCGTAGTCAGGGAAATCACGTCGGTGCTGTAGCTGAACTGAAGCGTTTGGTAGATGAAAATCATGAAGACATGATTGCTATGAACTACCTGGCTGAGGAATATGCCGCTTTGGAGCACTGGGAGGAAGCTATTGTAGCCTATCGGGAGATATTAAGCCATGATCCAACGCGCTACGATGTCCGCAAGCGGTTGGTCAAGTATTACATGGAGCATGGCAATTACGATCTGGCTATGACCGAAGTGCAGGCTTTGCCCGAGGGTGACTTTGAAAAGCACGCTTTCGCTTACAAGATTATTGAACGTTGCTTAGAAGAAAATAAGACCAATGAGGCTGAGTTTTACATCAATAATCTTGATGCCGAAGATGAGCGTTTAGTTTCTTTCCGAAAGGAGCTGCTCAAGCGCTATTTAGATTTGGGCTCTTTGGAGCAGGCCGATGAAGTTGTCACCTTGATACCCCGTTCTGATAAAGAGCGTAACAAGTTGGTAACTCGCCTCATGGAGCTGTATCTGGGCAATTCGGATATGGCCAATGCCGTTGCTCTAATCGACCGTCTACCCGACGATGATTCTCTCCGACTCTCTTTCCAACGCCGCTTGATCAATTCTTATCAAGAAATGGGGCGTTTTGAGGATGCAGCGGCAGAAATGGCCAAGCTCCCAGCGAATGATGAAACGCATCACGACTTTATAGTTCGTCAGATTTCTGGCCTTATGCAGGGAGGGCGCTTGGGTGATGCTATGACGGCTATCAAGAACCTCGACGAGGATGATCCTGCCCGTAACTCTTTCATGGGCCAGCTCATTGAGGCTTATCTGCAGGATGGTAGCATAGATAAAGCTGCCCAAGAAGTGGCTAGTTTGCCGGCCAATACTGAGATCGGTTTCCGCTACATGCGCCGCATAATTCAGGCTTACCTCAACAATAATCGCTTTGATGAAGCCGAACGTGACATTATGCTTTTAGATTCCGGTGATCCGGAGAAAATTTCATTCCTGCGCATTCTCTTGCAAAAGTACGAGATCAATGGCTTGATAGATAAGCTGAGGGCGCTGGTTTTGAAGTTACCCGATGGCATGCCAGAGAAGCAGCAGTACCTGGATGGCATAGTTAACTCTTTCCTTACCGCTGGTGACATGGCCAAGGCTAGGCAAGAGATCTATAACATGGCTGAGTCTGTTTCGGCTGCCGGCAACCATCTGGAAGCGGAGCGTCTGTATGCCGATCTTTTGGCTTATCACCCGGCCGATGTGGAAATTCGTATGCGTCTGTGCCAAGAGGTGGCTGCTCAGGGCAAGCTCGAGCGGGCGCGTGAAGGTCTGCTGGTTCTGGCCGGGCGCTTCCGCAAGGAGGGCAATGCTACTTCGGCGGTAGATATTTACACTCGTCTTCTTGAGTTGGCCCCTGACGATCTCAACGCTCGTTACCGTCTGGGAGAGATTTGGGCTCAGCATGGCCAGACGGCTCAGGCTCTTGAACATTTTGCCTTTTTAGCCAGTGAGTATCTGCGCCAGAATTTAAATGAGGTAGCTCAGAAGGTTCTGCACCGCATACTTGATTTGGATAGCAAGGATATCATTCACAGACGCCAGCTTATAACTCTTCTGGCCCGCAACATGCGTTTGGAGGAAGCTACCGAGAATTATCGAGTGCTCTTGGGCATCCATCTGGATCGGGGCGAACTGGAGGAGGCTCTCACTTGTGTGCGTGAGGTTAAGTCTCTGCAACCGCTCAATTTGGAGCTTAGTCAGCGCTTGGGTGGCATGTTCCTTAAGGCCGGTTACCTTGAGGAGGGCCAGCAACTCTTGGAAGAGTTGATTCCCGCTTACAAAGGACGTTCCGATCACGCCAACGTGGTCGAGGTGTTCCGTACCTTAGCGGAAGCTTTCGAGGCTAACCATCAGTGGGAGGCTGCTCTGGAGTACCTGGAGCGGGTTGGTGATGAGCAGGTTGAGGCCGATGATTGGAAGGAAGCTCAGAATAGTTACCTGCAGACGCTGGAAGAGTACTTGAAGCGCGGACGCCGCGATTATACCGATACACTTTTTGTTAAGCTGATCGATGGCTTCTTCCGTCATAAGAATGTTGCCGAGGGTATTGA
>OMRK01000113.1 GCA_900313515.1 uncultured bacterium
CTGCGACTCCGACGCCTTTGTAGACTGAGGGTAAGTGCAGTTGTCGTTTGCAGCTTAGTGGCGCAGAGCCCTGTTGCTGTGAGAGTGTTGAAATTGCATTTGCTGGATGTCTCTTGTAGCGGTTATAAGGTTAAAAAGAAGGCGGGTAACAATATATAATGGGTATTGCCAGCAGAACCCCAATAAGGGTTTATCCGACCATACAGGAAGCGGTGCGGCTCCATTTTATGGATTTCAAGGAGGCTTTTAAGTACTCCAGTAAGGACAGTCTTATTTTCGGCTTTGTCAAACCCATTGGGGATGACTGTCATGCCTTCCTAGTGGTGCAGGCAGCCAAATACCGAGGTTCCATTTGCACAGAGTGGGGTATATCGCCGGTTGAGCGCTATCCTTACTACAAGAAGAGTGAGAGTTTGTCTATCGGTACGTTAGCTTTTCGGGATAGGAGCACAGTGATATTGAGCGGCGAAGACTGCTCATATGGCTACAGTCTCAACGATTTGAGTAGGGTTCTGGCGCGCCACTTCAGCACTTATGCCTCCCCCGCCCTCCGCAATTTCTGGGATGCAGTTAGGCCGGAGATCTCCATGGCCCAGCATATCTGGTGTCCGCTCTATGAAGATTGGAAACAGGCTGAAGAGAAAGTAGACCCTATTGGTATAAAAAAATTCCCAGAGCTAGAGCGCGAGGAAGAAGCCGACGAATTTTTGCGGAACCAGGTTTTAGGCACAAATCGGTTTGATCGCTTTCTGGGCCCTCTAAAGCGCAGATATGAGGAAAACACCTTCTACGATTGTCACCTTTACCTTATGGCCAGTGCTCTGGAGTTTCTCAACCCACCGCCGTTGAATGTGCAGGAGACAAAAACTTCGGCGATGCTTCCTAATTATAAGAAGGCACTCACCTGGGCCGACATTTTGGGACCAGCTCCTACTCACAAGAACGCTCGTAAGCAGAGAGAAGTTCCTCGCGTCGATGAAGTAAAACGTGATCCCATGGAAGATCCCATACGCGGGATTCTGGGACGCGATGAGCAGTCTATCTGCGTTAAGCTGGATGAAAGCGACGAACATATGCGTAGCTTAGAGTTTGCCTTTATGAAGTCGCTCTCGGCTCTGGAAGTTCTATTCAACTCTTAGATTCGTAACGCAAACCTTTTACTGCAGCGTTCGGCAGCAGGTTTTGAGTGGGGCCGAGGGTTCCACTGGCCTGGGTGAAATCGGGCCCCCTATGAGAGGGCCCACCGCCCGGTGTTCCGCACAAACTCCATTAGCAGTTATCCTTAAAAATTCAACAAAAAAAAATGCCCTGGTTCTTCTTTGTGAGTTAGTCAAAGAGTTACCAGGGTTTTTTCTTCGCAAAAGAACCAGCAAAGATCGGCTCTCCTGTGAGGGGTTAGATTCAACTAAGAACCGATTGTTGCCTGCTTGGGAAAATTATTTTTTCATCTCCGGCAAAGCGGCTATTTCCTGCATTAAATAAACAGAGGCCGCAATTCCCGCATGGAAATTCTCCAAAGAGAGATGCTCATTGGGAGCATGAATCTGCTCATCTTCCAAGCCCACGCCCAAAAGCACTGCCGGAACGTTGAGAACGCTGGTGAAAGTAGAGACGATGGGAATGGAGCCACCCTCGCGCACGCGCAGAGGGGTTGCCTTCCAGGCCTTCTGAGCAGCAACATTGGCAGCTCTAAGCACCGGATCATCGGGAGAAGTCATCCACGGCGGGCCGCCATGATGGAAAGTGACTTTAACTTCCACGGCCGGAGAAGCCAGACGCTTGATCTCCTTTTCCAAAAGCTCAGCTATCTCCTTATCGTCCTGATCGGGAACCAGGCGGCAAGAAATCTTAGCGTAAGCACGAGCAGGAATAACTGTCTTAGCACCCTCACCGGTAAATCCGCCCCAGATTCCATTAGCATCTAAACACGGACGGGCCCAGCGGCGCTCTATGCAATTGTAGCCCTCTTCACCACAGAGCTCTTTGGAGCCAACCATCTTAAGGTACTCATCCTCGGAGAAGTCAAGCTTGAGCCACTCCTCATGCTCCTCTTTGGAAAGCGGACGCACCTTATCGTAGAAGCCGGGCACAGTTACACGCCCCTTCTCATCGTGCAGGGCAGCAATTATGCGGCAAAGCTCATTGATGGGGTTAGGAACGGCGCCGCCGAACATGCCGGAATGCATGTCCACATCGCCTCCCTTGACTTCCACCTCAATGTAAGTTAAGCCACGCAAGCCGCAAAGAAGCGAAGGCTTACCGGGACCGTACATGGTGGTATCGGAAATAACCAGAACATCAGACTTTAACAGATCGGCATGAGCTCTGATCCAATTATCTAAGTTGGGACTTCCGCACTCCTCTTCGCCTTCCAGGCAGAACTTGAGGTTAACAGGCATCATCTTGAGATCGTTTAAGGTCTTGGCAGCCTTAATGTGGATAATAAACTGACCTTTGTCGTCGGAAGTGCCGCGGGCGTAAATTTTACCATCGCGGATAGTGGGCTCAAAGGGCGGGGATATCCATTCCTCAACCGGATCCTCGGGTTGGACATCGTAGTGACCGTAAACCAAAATAGTGGGACGAGTAGGCAGCTGCTCCGACTCGGCGTAAACGATGGGATGGCCGGGAGTGGGCATAATCTCAGCCTTGGGAATGCCCGCCTCGTGGAGCTGACGCACAACTTCTTGGGCACAAGCCAGCATATCCGGCTTATGCTTCTCTTCTGTGCTCACACTGGGAATGCGCAGGAGAGCCTTGAGATCTTCCTCAAACTTCGCGGCGTTCTCCTGAAGATAAGTAGTTATCTTTTCGTCTTCCATAGCTTAGTTAGAATATCGATCCTTCCTTATAATGTTTCCCGAAATAACCCACAAGGGGAACAGCAGGCCACCTACCTTACGCAGGCTTATAAAGACCAACAGTTCAAAAACCCTCACCTCTCAAATTACCGCCCAGACCAAACCAGGACCCCAGCGGCTCTTCAAAGACCAACAGAAAATCTTAGGAACGATGAAACTTTCTGCAGATAGCTAGGCCTCCCCTCTTTGTATAGCTTTATTTTGCTCCCCGGGCCATGTTACGCTACACAAAGACTCCACAGTCTGGAAAAACCTGCGCCGTCCAGCCACTCAACCTCCAAGTTTTTTTTGCCCAAATTTGCCGAATGCGCGGTAAGACAACTGCAAGCCACTTCTTGGGGTTAGCAGGGGAATTACTGACCAAAGGCAAAAATAGGCCCCACTTTTTTGTTGTGATAAGGGTGAAGCCTTGAAAAAACACAATGTTGTAAGCGTGAACTTGCAGTCTGCCCGCTCTTACCTTAGCGAGGCTGTGGACAAACTCAACTACCTGGCCGAATACCTGCAAGAATTGGCAGATGATGGATTAGACGATCAGGAGGCTGGAGCTGGCCCGGGAACTCTCAGCCAAGTGGAACGTGCCCTGTCTCTTGCGGAGTCTGCTCTGGCCAGTCTGGACAAGATCCACTGCTGATAAACTGCGAGGTAAAAAGCATGCCTTTCAACCTAGGCCCAGGAGAGCTATTTTTAATAGCCGTCGCCGCCCTGCTGATCTTTGGGCCAACCAAGCTCCCAGAAATAGGCCGTTCTCTCGGAGAAGCCATAGGATCGCTCAAAAAGGCCTACAACGGCGCCTTAAAACTGGAAGATGAACCACAACCGCCAAGGGTAAACGCAGAATCAAACGCCCCAACGGCAACTCAGTCCGGTCAATCCGAATCTAATTTAGCGACCAATGCTACGTCCGAACAGGCCCTAATCGCGGCTACCAACAACACGTCAGACAAACCGGTACCGGGTGCACCTGCTAATGTTCCAGCAAGAGCTACCTCTATGGGTACAGAGACTTCGGCTGATTCGGCTACGCGAACAAATTAAACAAGCGTATAGCCCCCTTCCAGCCTGAAGTGCAAGCTCAGTAATAGCGTCGGCTTTTCTTAGGTTTGTAAGTAAAAAGCGGAGGCAGATCCATGGAGCGAATCTTCCAACCAGCGTTGGTCTTCTCAAATTCCCAGATCCAAGCCGGCATGTCTGGATAGGCGGAATCGCCCACATTTACAAGAGCCGTATTACCGGCGATCTGTTCATTTAGAACTACTCGGCTCATGTACACTGACTTAGCGGAGGCCATAGAAAAATAACTTTCCATGCTATTCCTGAAATGACTTGGAGACACGCCCAGCTTTGCATCAACACCCAGATAAGTGTAAGCCTTGTCGAACTCGCTCCTTTTAACGGCTGCCAGAAACTCTTCGGCCATCTTATAAGGGCGCTTACTTATATTAGGCGGTGGAACGTATTTCTCGTGGGCCTTGTTATCCTCTTTGATAGGAATCATCATGGGAGAGCAAGCCCACGTCCCACTCAGAGCGGCCAGCATAACCAGGGCAGCTGCCGCCCTGCGCCAACGAGCAAAAGCAAAGCCGAATTCCTTCAAAACATTCCACCGCCCTTTCCTGTATTTTCTATAACGTCGCCCAACCAATCCCAGCTAGTGGGTTATCTCAGCCGTACTCACGTAGGGACTTACCGAAGTCACCCGAACGGCGACCTCTTTGCCAGCACGCTCTGCCCCCATCGCTACCTCTACCAAATTTCCATTGATAATGGCCAGAGCTGAGCCATCCTCTTGGGCGTTATTTTCTATAAGGGTGACGCGAGCCTGCTGACCCACAGCCAACAGAGGCCTATCACCAACCAAAGACTTATCACCACAGATCACACTGAAGCGCTCTGGGTGGATGCTGTCTGAGGCCTGCACTCTGATGGTCGACTTAGTCTCTTTAGCCAACTGTTCAACTTCTTTGCCGTCGGAACCGATAAACTGGTGAGCAGCCTCAGGAGAAAGGGTAACTACGGCTGCCTCACGTTTGACGCCCGGAGCATTCATCTCACGCAAAACGCTACGTCTGGCCCGCAGAGCTACCGACTTGGGGGAAAGTACCTTACCGCGCCCATGGCAGATGGGGCACATGTCGCGCATAATGCCATCCAAATCCTTGCCCTCACGTTTGCGGGTGATCTGCACCAAGCCGAGCTCCGTCATGCTAACCAAATGGGTGCGCGTACGATCCTTCTTCAGTTCATCACCCAAAACTTCCAAAACCTTGCGCTGATCCTCGGAGCTGTCCATGTCGATAAAATCAACAATTATAATGCCGGCCATATCGCGCAAGCGCAACTGACGACAGATCTCCTTGCAAGCCTCCAAATTGGTGCGCAAGATGGTATCAGCCAGATTATTTTTGCCGATAAACTTGCCCGTGTTTACATCGATAACCCACAGAGCCTCGGTTCGATCAACGATCAGATACCCGCCCGAATCAAGCCAAACCCTACGGCTGAGAGCGTTGTCGATTTCTTGCTCAATTTTATACATGTCAAAAAGCGGGCAGGAATCGTAGTAGAGATGAACTTTGCTCACCAGATCGGGGGCGGTATGTTCCAGACGGTCACATATATTCTGGTACTCCTGCCGGTTGTCTATGACTAACCGATCCACATCTTCGGTAAAAATATCACGCAATATTTTATCGATGAGATCTAACTCCTGATGCACCAAGGCGGGCGCATGACATGTTTTAGCCTTAGTCTGTACCTTGTCCCAAACCTTGAGCAAATAATCCAGATCCCGTTTGAGCTCCTCGTGGGTGTGACCTTCGGCTGCGGTACGAACAACAATACCCATACCTTCAGGGCGCAGCTCATCGGCTAAGCGGCGCAGGCGGTCACGTTCGCTGTCGCTAGGAATCCGCCGAGAAACACCGACATATTGAGCCGATGGGAAAAGCACCAGGTAACGCCCTGGCAAAGTGATATAAGAGGTTATGCGGGCTCCCTTTGTGCCTATAGCCTCCTTGACCACCTGCACCAATGTTTCTTGGTTAGGATGGACGATATCGGCAATAGCCGGCTTGGCGAAGGAATTGTCGCCTTCGGCGATTCCAGCCACGGCATCGTTGGCACAGAGGAAGGCATTGCGTTCCAGGCCAATATCAACAAAGGCCGCATTCATGCCCGGCAAAACATCGGCCACACGACCTTTGAAGATGCTTCCCACCTGCCGCTCCTCGCGGGCTATGAGAATTTCCATAGCCCTTCCATCCTCCAAAACAATGGCCCGCCCCTCACGATCATCTATAGATATTAAAATTTCTTTATACATAAAAAAAACAACCGCCCCAACTACAAACAGACACGTCCACGCATCCCCCTATATCGCGTGCCCTCACTCCCCGGCTAATTTCCCTTTCCCCGAATCTCTCCGCCCCTGCTCGCGTAATTTCCACTTTACAACGTACCCAATGCGACACAACCTAATAATCAAAATGCAAACTGCAAAAGGCACACCCGAGGTTTTACACTGAAACGAATAAAAGTCCTGCCCTAGAGAAATCACAACAGTTCCGGCAGAATGGGAAAAATTTAGGTAGCGCAACAAGCTGGCAATGTTGACAATTCTGCCAACGAAATGCGGTAGAACTTTAGACTGCTGCGCAGAAAAAAACGGTCGTATAAGCAGGGCTCTATCAGAAGAGGCCACAGTCGTTGATGACGTGCAGAATACAGCGCACATGGGCAGAAACTATGCGCCAGTACAAATTCAAAGCCGTCTTGCATTTTGTCGCCTTTATTTTAAGCAGGCAAATCTATGCGCGATCCAGTAGGTTCTAACCACTTCCTCATGTAAGGTTTACTAGATTAGCTGTGTCAAAGCCCTAAATACATTAATAGCGCGCGTGGTTGCGTTGGTGGTGTCCAATTTCATCCACTCATCTCAACGGCGCGGATA
>OMRK01000177.1 GCA_900313515.1 uncultured bacterium
CAAAATAAGGGCCGCTGCCTGCAAATTGAACTCATCAACACCCGTCAGAGCAACATTCAACCCAAGGCCACTCCAAAAAGCAAAGATATTAAGAGTTGGCAGTGTACCTGGCCTAACTTCAACCGGTTTTTGTGGAATATAAATTTTAATTCTTCCATCCAGCCGCAGAATGTGTCCACTTTTACGCTAGAGAATCCCAATCGCTTGGTGATAGATATAGACACCACCTCCCAGCAGATCAACTCCCTGCAGCTTACTCCCGGCATTACCTGGCGACGCCGCTTCCTAAGTGATCCTACTTTTGGTCAGGTGCTTTGGAATGAACTGCTCTTTGATCGCAACGATCCCAACGTAATTTTGGATGTGGCTCTGGCTGGAGGCGATGCTAAAAGCACAGCCAGATTGAGCAGGCTAGTAGAGCAAGATCCCCAGATTATTGCTGGCATCAACGGCGGTTTTTTTCAAATGCCCAATGGCGGAGCCTTGGGTCTGATTGTTAAAGATGGTAGCATTATCGCGCCTCATGTAGGCCGCCGCCCAGCCCGAAGCGTCCTGGCCTTGACCAAAAACAATGAGCCCTTCATCGACCGCCTGAAGGTAATCAACGGCCAGGTGGTGCGCCTCAACGGCCAAACCGTTCCTCCCCTGCGCATGGCTTTAGGTGGCGGCCCAGCCCTGTTAAAAAACGGTCAAGTTTATATCACGGCCGATGCCGAACAGCTCGGCCCCAAAGGCAACGACATAACCAGAGCCTGTGGACGCAGCCTGGTCGCTTACAATAAAGATAAGTTAATGCTGGCCACTCTTTCCGGCTGCCGCGACAGCCACAGTCAAGGCTGGAAGTTGCCAACACTGGCCAATTATCTGCTCAAGCAAGGCATGACCGACGCGGTCAATATGGACGGCGGCGGTTCGGTGGGAATGTCCATAAATGGTGAGATAGTAGGCAACGGCCCACAAGCAGGCACCTATGAACGCCCAATTGCCGATGCTTTGGTTTTGAAAGACACCCGCGGCACCAGCTTCCCCACCTTCATAAAGGTAGAGCTGCCTCAAAGGCTGACCGCCAGCGGCCAGGACAGCGGCAAGGCGGTAGTTTCCGCCTTCAATTCCAAGGGGAATCCGGCTGCCAACGGAACCGTACTCAACCTTTATAGCCGCGGACTTAGCTGCCCACCTCAAGTTCAACTTCAAAATGGAAAGGCCGAATTTACGGTCACAGCCCTTCGTTCTCCCGGCATGGCTAATCTTTTGGCCACCTCTGTATTTGCCCAGGGAACAGCAAACATGATCGTAGCCGAGGGTAGCAAGTATCATATCTTAGCTAGATTGACTAATGCGGTTGTGTTTAATCCTGTATCTCCCGTAAAAAAGGCAGACCGGGCTCCCATCTCCACAGAAACTGAGCAGGAAGAGCTTATTCCCGTTCCCCAGACCCCTCTGGATCCCAACAGTCTGGATTCAAACGGTGAATCAGATGACGACAAGGAAAATCTCTATTTACAGCAAATTGACGCGGGGCCGCAGGGTGAGGAGGAATGCTCTCAGGACTCTGAGCAGACCCAGGATGAGACTTCTAAGTTGAATCTCTCCTTGAGCCTTTTGGTTGAAGATGAATGGAATAACGGAATTGCTCAAGCGAAATTTATTTTGGAAGACGAAGATCACCAGGTTATCCGCGAGTTTAGCGGCAACAATAACGGTCAAGCAGATTTGAGATTGACCATCCCCTCAACCAGCCGCTGCCTCTTCATAAAGAGTGAGGGAGCTCCTGTTTTGAGGCTGAATCTGCAGCCGTCTTTCAGTTTTCAAGAGGAATGAGGTTTTACAGCCTGGAGAAATGATAAAGAGCCTGCCCCATCAGTGGGTTGTGCCTGTTCGTTCGCCACCTGTATAAGTTAAAAAGGAGACATTATTATGAACATCAGCATTGTTGGATGTGGCTATGTGGGCTTGGTAACGGGAGCTTGCCTGGCCGAGCTGGGACACAAGGTCATTGCAGTAGATAACGATCCTAAAAAGTTAGAATCACTTTTGCAGGGTCGTTCCCCCATTTACGAGCCCGGCCTGCAGCAGTTGCTCGATATGTACACCCGTGAGGGGCGTCTTCAGTTCACCTCCAGCATTGCTGAGGCCGTAAAAAAGAGCAAGGTCATATTTATTTGCGTGAATACTCCTTCTCTCCCCGACGGTAGTGCAGATCTTTCCTATGTGGAAAATGTCTCCAAAGAAATTGCTGAAAATTTAGACTCCGAGTACCGTGTGGTTGTGGAAAAGAGCACCGTCCCGGTACGCACCGGTGAATGGGTTAAACGTACCATAACCAAGCATGCCAAGGAGAATGTCGATTTCGATGTGGCTTCCAACCCCGAGTTCCTCCGGGAAGGCACGGCCATTAACGACTTCCTGCGCCCCGATCGCGTGGTCATCGGCACCTCCTCCGAGCGGGCTTCCTCTCTGCTGGTGGAGCTCTACGCTCCCTTAAACGCTCCGCTTCTGTTGACCGATATCAATTCAGCCGAGCTTATCAAGCATTCAGCCAATGCCTTCCTCTCCATGAAGATTTCCTTCATCAACTCCGTGGCTCAGGTTTGTCAGCGCACCGGCGCCGATGTTAAGAAAGTGGCCAAAGGCATCGGCTTAGATCACCGTATTGGCGAGGCTTCCATGGTTGCCGGCATTGGTTACGGCGGTATGTGCTTCCCCAAAGATGTGGCTGCTTACATCCGTATAGCTAAAGAGGTTGGTTTTGAGTTTGACCTTCTTAAGGCCACTCAGGCGGTCAACAATGCTCAGCGCCGCTGGCCCGTTGACGTGTTAAAGACCATAATTCCCAATCTGGAAGGTAAGAAG
>OMRK01000205.1 GCA_900313515.1 uncultured bacterium
GATGGCAAATTGATATTAGTTACTGCCATCAATCCTACTCCCAGCGGCGAGGGGAAAACCACGGTTACCATCGGTTTGGCCGATGCTTTGCACAAGTTGGGTAACAACGTAATGGCGGCTCTGCGCGAGCCATCACTGGGACCGGTTTTCGGCATGAAAGGCGGCGCCACCGGTGGCGGTAAGGCCCAGCTCCTGCCTATGGAAGATATCAATTTGCACTTTAATGGCGATTTCCATGCTATAAGTACGGCCAACAACCTTTTGGCGGCTATGCTGGACAATCATGTTTACCAGAGCAATTCTTTAAACATAGACGTTCGGCGTATCACCTGGCGGCGGGCCTTAGATGTAAACGACCGCCAACTGCGCAATGTGGTGAGCGGCCTGGGTGGTCGGGTGAATGGCGTCCCCCAGGAAGCGGGTTTCGACATTACAGCGGCCTCCGAGATTATGGCTATAATGGGCCTAACCGAAAATCTGGCCGACTTAAAGGAGCGTTTAGGACGCATAGTAGTGGGCTACACCCGTGACGAACAGCCCATTACCGCCCACGATCTCCATGCCGAAGGCGCCATGACTGCCCTCCTAAAAGATGCCATCAAACCCAACCTGGTACAAACCTTAGAGCATACTCCCGTACTAGTTCACTGCGGTCCCTTCGGCAATATTGCTCATGGTTGCAACTCCATCATAGCCACCCGTTTAGCCCTCAAGCTGGCCGATTACGCCGTAACCGAAGCTGGATTTGGAGCGGACTTGGGAGCCGAAAAGTTCCTGGACATCAAGTGTCGTTTAGCTAAGTTGCACCCTTCGGCAGCCGTGGTGGTGGCCACTGTTCGCGCTTTAAAATACAACGGTGGTTTAGCTAAAAACGATTTAGAGCACGAGGATCTACCAGCCTTGGAGCGTGGCCTGCCCAACCTGCTCCAGCATGTCGAAAATCTCACTAAAGTTTTCCACCTACCGGTAGTGGTGGCTATCAACCGCTTTATTTCCGATACTGAGGCCGAGCTGAAATTAATTGCTGACAAATGCGCTGAGCTCGGAGTCAAAGCTATCCTCACCGACGTATGGGGTCAGGGTGGGCAAGGCGGTCAGGAGTTGGCCCAAGAGGTTATTAAGCTCTGCCACCAGCCCAATGATTTCACCTTTGCTTACGATCTGCACGATACCATCGAGAATAAACTGCGCACTATTGTGCAGAACATTTACCATGGCGATGATGTGGAAATTCTTCCAGCAGCCAAGAAGCAAGCGGACGCTCTCACCAAACTAGGCTTTGGCGATTTGCCTATCTGTGTAGCTAAGACTCAGTACAGCTTTACCGACGATCCTAAGCTTTTAGGTGCTCCGCGCGACTTCAAGGTTACCGTGCGCAACCTCAAGGTTTCGGCTGGAGCCGGTTTCATTGTGGCCTTGACCGGCGAAATCAACACCATGCCCGGCCTGCCTAAGGTTCCTTCCGCAGAGCAGATCGATGTAAACGAAGAAGGGAAAATCACCTTCTAATAAAGCACTGAAAAGGGGAAGCTGAGAAACGACCTTGAGCCTGGGCGTTTTTCGGCCTCCCTCGTTTTATAGGTATGGAGATGGAAATGGAATTTACACACAAGAGCTGCCGAGATTTTGTGGAGATTTTGGCCTCCAAAGAACCTGTTCCCGGCGGCGGCGGAGCTTCGGCCTTGGTTGGCGCTCTCAGCGCAGCCTTGGGCAATATGGTGGGGAATTTAACGGTAGGCAAAAAGAAATATGCAGACGTGGAAGCCGAGATCATAGAAGCTCAGAAACAGTGCACAAAACTGCAAAATCTGTTCTGCGATTTGCTGGAAGATGACGCCCGCTCCTTCGCTCCACTGGCCGAAGCTTATAAGCTGCCCCGGACCAGCGAAGAGGAAAAGGCACATCGGGCGGAGGTTATGGAAGCGGCCCTGCGCGAGGCTTGCAAGGTTCCTTTGCAGATAATGGAAACTTGCGCCGAAACCATCGATTTGATGGAGATATTTGCCAATAAGGGCTCACGCATAGCTGTAAGCGATGCCGGCGTGGGAGCAGCTTTAGGAGGAGCAGCTTTGGAAGGGGCCGCCCTGAACGTTTTCATTAACACCAAA
>OMRK01000030.1 GCA_900313515.1 uncultured bacterium
AAGCCTTGACGATTGTAACCTTCGCCGTCAAAGCCCTGGCGGTTGTAGCCTTCACGGTTGAAGCCCTGGCGGTCGTACCCATCGCGGTCAAAGCCCTGGCTGTCGTAACCCTCACTGTCGAAACCTGATTGATCAAGGTCGTTTAAGTTGTCTTGAGCAAAATCTTCCTGATCAAGTTCCTCCTGGTCAGAGTAGGGCTGATCGTAATCGGTCTCATCGAAATCGGCTTCAGAGTAGGGCTCGCCGTATTCATCATCGTAGGCGGCTTCAGTCTGGACCTGCTGCTCGGCCTCTCGGCTGTAACCGTCTCGATCGAAACCGTTCCAATCGTACCCATCGCGGTCGTAGCCATTTTTGTCGTAACCGTCCCAGTCGTAGCCTTCTCGATCGTAACCGCGGGTGTCGAAACCCTGCTGGTCGTAGCCTTGGCGATCGAAACCCTGACGGTCGTAACCTTGGGCGTCGTAGCCATCTTGATCGAAACCCTGGCTGTCAAAAAGGTTGGGAGCAGACTGCGCTACAGAGCCAGAAGCTGCTGAAACAGTTGGGTGCGTGGCCTTGGGGGTAGCGGGTAATGAGGTCGGTGCGACTTCGGGATTGTGTTGCTGGGCGGCAGCTCCACCGTTATCAGGCTCGTAAGGAGCTACAGCAGACTCGTAAGCAGCCTGCTGAGACAAATCCTCTGAATATTCTTGGTCGTTATCTGCGGGACCTGCGCCGGGGTTTGATATGTAGGCCACCAACTCGTCGTATGACATGCTATCTATGTCACCGACCGCAGCACCGCTGGAATTAGTGCGGCGCCGCAGCGGTCTGGCTGGCTCACGTTCCAAAAATTCGCGCAGTTCAGCAACTTGTTGTTGAGGATTCTTTCGTTTGTCCACTACTTTAACCTAAATCTTCGGATACTTGGATCCCTGACGTTAAAGGATATAACCCACGTCCGCCCTCTGCTACAGCTTACGGGCAACCATGCAACCAGCAGAGGAAGCGGCGTTTCTTCACCATCTATTAAACATTACCTTGGGGAGCGCCGGAATCTGGCCTGGGTGCTCCTTGAGGCGGCCTAGGCGGTCCAGCTGGTCTGGGCGCTCCTTGGGGAGCTCTGGGCGGTCCAGCTGGCCTAGGTGCACCTTGAGGTGCTCTGGGCGGCCCAGCTGGCCTGGGTGCTCCTTGAGGCGGCCTGGGTGGTCCGGCTGGCCTAGGCGCTCCTTGAGGTGGCCTGGGTGGTCCGGCTGGCCTAGGCGCACCTTGAGGCGGTCCTGGCGGTCCGGCTGGCCTGGGTGCTCCTTGAGGCGGCCTGGGTGGTCCGGCTGGCCTGGGCGCACCCTGAGGCGGTCCTGGCGGTCCGGCTGGTCTGGGCGCTCCCTGAGGTGGTCTGGGCGGTCCGGCCGGTCTGGGCGCACCCTGCTGTTGATGCTGGGGCCCAGCTGGTCTGGGCGCACCCTGAGGTGGCCTGGGTGGCCCGGCTGGCCTGGGTGCTCCCTGAGGTGGCCTGGGTGGCCCGGCTGGTCTGGGCGCACCTTGAGGTGATCTGGGTGCACCCTGCTGCGGATGTTGCGGTCCGGCCGGTCTGGGCGCGCCCTGCACGGGGCCGGGCTGATAGCCATCATTGGTCTGAATCATTGAATTTTGCATTGGAGGCGGAGGCGGCGATTGGGGGCCTTGTTGATAGCCACCGTAGCCGGGGGGCATGGGACGTCCAGGCATACCTTGAGGGTTAGGTTGATAATTATTGTAACCGGGCTGCATGGGTGGTGGCCCGGCCATGCCCTGGGGTTGGGGAACCTGCTGGTAGCCGTCGTAAGCTGGCTGCATGGCTCTCTGGAAGAGACCCTGTTGCATACCACCGTAGCCTTGCTGACCTGAACGCTGGTACATGACTGGTTGAGCCTGACTGGGCATAGGTTGGCCAGGCATAGGCTGGCCTGGCATGGGCTGATAGTCGCCGTAGCCGGGCTGCATAGGAGGCTGTTGCATCTGCTGAGGCTGATAGTACTGAGGCTGAGGTTGTTGATACTGGCCCGGGGTGGGCTGTCCGTAACCAGGGCCACCCTGATTTTGATAAGCTTGGGCCCGCTCTTCGGCCTCGTCGCGCCAACTACGCAAGGGTGAGCGAACCGGGGGCTCACCATCTGCTCCTTCATCGAAATCCGCCTCTGGATCGTCGAAATTATCTGCGCCTCTTGGGGACTGTTGAGCAGAAAACGGACCTGCAGCCGCCGCCCGGCCTGATCCTCGGTTAGCTCGACCGTCTGAACTGGAACCACCGGAAGCTTGCTGATCGGAATGCGAAAGCATCATAGCCGTTCGCCCAATCATGATGATGTCGCTCTCATTTAACACGGTGGGTATATCGCTACGCACGATGATTTCACGTGGCATGCCGTTGGACATCCTGTGAATGCGGGTGGCCTGGCTGCTACTGTCCGACTGCAGGATGCCATAAGCGGCAGCTCTATCTTGCCACACCAACAGTGCTTGTTCTGGTGGCACAGAGGTGTCGTGCAGGAGCACACCGGCGCTGGCCCGTGGATCGGCCACTCCTTGGATGCGTCCTATGACTAGTACGGGCTCTCTTAAGGGGAACACAGCGCCTTTGTCCGGACCCTGGACAATAGTCATGCTAAACTTTTCTTCTTCGTCGCTGCTATTTAGAGCAGCGTCTATCAAGCCTGCCATGCCTGCCATGTGCTCGCGGCTCTTCTGGGTGTCGCGGCTGTTCTGGGCGTAATCGCTCAAAGCATCGAATACGCCACCTGCGTTGCTCGCAGGAGCGCCGCCAGGTCTTTGAACTGCGTTGCCCAGTTTACCTGGACGGGCCTCAGCTTGTTCCAACTCGAACTCCAGAAGCCCCAAACTGACCTTCTCATGCAGATGGAGAGGATAGCCGTCAACAGGTACGCCTCGCACCAAAGTTGGGTTGGTGCGCGAACGGTGTTGTAGAACGTAGCACTGATTTTCATCATCCCATTGCAGTAAAGCATGAATTCTCGAAACGGTGGGCTCAGAGAAGAGTACCCATCCCGGCGAGCTTTCACTAGTTTCAACTGCTCTCCCCAGAGTGATTTCTGGAGAGTTAAGCAGAACTACTCTGCCTTCGTCGTTTCCCGCAGTAACCCTAAGTTGTAGGCCAGAACTCCACGCCATAAAACTTCCCTTTCAGCATCCAGAAGACATTCCCGTGACCACAAGCGCCAGACTGCCTGAGCCCCACCCCATTGTAAAAACAGCACAGCAACCAGGCTCACTTTCAACACTTTAACCGCCGAACCTGCCCAAGCGCGAAATGGTTTTTGGGGCGCAGATGCGGTTCGGGCTAGCAGCAACACTCCTTCGGTTGGTTTCGGCTCCCATCCCTTTTTATACGAGGCTTGGGGGGGGCTTTCAAAACTTTTGCTAGGAACTGAAGGAACGGCAGGATACGCCAGTGTTACAAGCAGGCGGGATTAGTCTTGGGCGTGGAAGAAAAAGAATCGAGTGGTTGGCATTTGCTTTAGGAGTAGGGGCTGCTCAGGAGGCAGGTATCTGCTCTGTGCTGGTAACAAGGTGGGATGGCTGGAAACTGCCTTTTTGCTTGGGGCGGTAAATTGCCTTTCCCGGCGGGTTCACAGCGGGGCTGTGTGTATTTTAACGACTTAGCGGGCCCAGTTAGTCGGCTAAGACTTCAGATATTTCAATAGAGCAGGGGCTGGTACATTTGCATGGACAGCAAAATTTACATAGATGATTTCCGGGCAACTCGTGATCGAAAAAATATTAATAAAATTTTAGACGATGGCGGTGTGGTTGCTTGTGCCTGTGAAATTGGCTGCCTGTTACTGGCCGCTGCCGATAATGCTGAGGCTCTGCAACGGTTGCGCAACTGGCATAAGGCCGAAGGTCGGCGCATGCTATTTAGGTGTGTTCCCGATCTAAGAAAAGCCTGGCCCATTTGGAAGGAGGACGCGGTAAAGCAGGACGAGCTGAGCCAGTTCCTTTCCCATATTTATTTAAACCTGCTGATTATTGGTAATTTGGCCGAAGATAAGTTTCCAGATGACACCAATTCAAAGGTCTATGTCTGGGTGGGGGAGCGAGGGCTAGTTAACGGAGTGTTGCGCTCGGTCAATCGGCCTCTTGCTGGTGTGGTGGTGCGCATAAGCGAGCTTAGAGATGAAGACAGAAAGCTCAATACTGAGGCTAAATTGACGATTTTGGCGCAGGGAGCAGATCTCATCGTAGGTACTCGGGACGAGTGGGCGCCGCAGGAAGAGTCGATCTTGGATGTGTCGTGCTCTGATTGGCGTATTATCAAGTTGGGAGCTTACAGCTTCAGCGAACTTTCTGGATATACGAAGCGCCGCTTTCTGCTTTCTGGGGGTACCCCTAAAATTGGTCGCCACAGTAGTTTCTCAGCTGCCAGCGTAGTGGTTTATCTTGGGGATGCGGAGCGTATATCTCGCCGTCTGCACCATATTTGTGAAAATTTGCGAAATCCGCGCGAGGCGGCCTTCTTTATAGATTCCAGTTGTCTGCACAACATGCTTTCTGAGTTTAAAGGGGCTGGAGAAAACGACCGTTTTAGGGAAATTTACCCTCTCTTCGAGGCAGAGCGCAAAACGGAGGCCAATTATTTTGAGCAACGGAACAAGTTCTTAATAGAAAAGCTCAGAGAGTTCCGCGCCGATGAGGAGGTCATTTCTATTTATGTGGAGTTCTCCGAGGCGGTGCTGGCGGGAGAGTTCGCTGAATACGCCAGGCGCCTGGCCGTCCAGGTAATATCACTCAACGAAGCCCAAGAGCAAGCGTCGCCTGGGGCTAGGCAGTGAGCGCCGCTCCATGGGATTGCCCGCGGGCACACTTGTCAACAAGCATCACCTTAAGTCTGATAGCAAGTGGAACGTTTAAAGTTTGCTCGCCGAACGATTCGTGACGCCCTCGACCTGTCTGCCTTCGCTTGTCCTCCAATGTTAAACGTCGCTTGAGACTCGGCAGCAAGCGACGCGGCGAGCTTGCTTTCTAACAGTGAGCGACGCCAACGGCCTGCTCACTTTCACCTGCCTAGAAAAAGATTTTTATTCTGCAGGAAACGCTTACTGAAAGCTGGAACTTACCCGGTGCTTTTAGGGCTGGAGGCTTAGCTTCGTCGTGGGGGAGTTTGGTATTTAGAGGTAGCCTGCCAGCGTATCGTACTTTTGGAGTGCTTAAATAAGTAATGAGTAAGTGTGATAGTTCTGTAGAAGCCGTGCAGGCTGAAGTTGCCAAGCATCATGACGACATTGTGAAATTCCTGCGTGATATTTGCGCCATTCCTTCGATGAATTCGCAGCTTAAAGATGTGGGCGAGCGGATCAAGGCTGAAATGGACAAGCTTGGTTTTGATAAGACCTGGTTTGACAGCATGGGCAATATCGTGGGTGAGATTGGCGAGGGACCTCGTACCATCGTTTTTGACAGTCACATTGACACTGTAGGTGTGGGCGATCCGGCCGAGTGGAAGTGGGATCCTTTCCAGGGTAAGGTTGAGGACGGCGTTCTGTACGCTCGTGGCGCCTGCGATGAAAAGGGCAGCACCCCCGGCATGGTTTACGGTTTAGCTATAGCTAAGCGCCTGGGTCTTTTAGAGGGCTGGAAGGCTTATTATTTTGGTAATATGGAGGAGTGGTGCGATGGCATTGCTCCTAACGCTCTTGTGGAGCATGAGGGTGTGAAGCCCGATTTCGTGGTGATAGGCGAGCCCACCAAGATGCAAGTTTACCGTGGTCACAAGGGACGCATAGAGATGGAGATTATCGCCAAGGGACGCAGTGCGCATGCCGCTTCCAACCATCTGGGTGATAACGCCGTTTACAAGATGCTTCCCGTTATCGAGGGCATTTCCAAACTCGAGCCTGAGCTGGGCGATCACGAGTTCTTGGGACATGGTAAAATCACCGTCTCCGATGTGAAGGTGGAAACTCCCTCCATTAACGCTGTTCCCGATGAGTGCCGCGTTTACGTAGACCGCCGCATGACCTTTGGAGAGACTGCCGAAGAGGCCTTGGAGCAGGTACGTCGGCTCATTCCGGAAGAGTCCAAAAACGACATCACCGTAGAGATGATGAAATATGCCGAGCCTTCCTACACCGGTTTTGTCTTCCCCGTGGATAAGTACTTCCCGGCCTGGGCCTTAGACGAGGACCATCCGCTGGTTAAGGCCGGTCAGAAAGCTCGCGTGGCTATCGGTCTTGAAGATGTACCTTCCGGTAAGTGGGCTTTCTCCACTAACGGTATTTACTGGATGGGTAAGGCCAACATCCCCTCTATCGGATTTGGCCCTGGCGACGAAGTTACCGCCCATACTGTTCGTGACAGCGTAAACATTGAAGATGCTGTTAAGGCAACCGAGTTCTATGCTGTTTTGCCGAGTTTGATCGACTAATCATTTTTCGTAGGCAAGGGGGGAGCGGGAGTGTGTTTCTGACTTGCGGCAGTGCTTCAAATTTTTGCAGTTTTGCCGTAAAAGTGCAAAGCGCGTTTAGTTTTTTGGCTTTCAGTCAGTAGGACCGATTCCGCTCCCTCTTTTTTGTTGCACTTAGTTCGGCTTAAAGCTCGTATGAATTCGATTAGTCGTCTCGAGTTCGGCAAGTTTAGGTCGATGGTAGGTTTTCTAGCAGACGGCTCCGTACGCGTCATTGTGACTGCGTTAAAAATGGTTCTTATTGTTTTCGGAGGCTTTTATTTTTATGTCACAGAGTCCCTTTGAGATGGCTCAGGCCCAGTTTGACCACGTTGCTGATTTGTTGAATTTACCTCAGGATGCTCGTGAGCTGTTGCGTGTGCCCATGCATGAGTATCATTTCTCCATTCCGGTGCGTATGGACGATGGCAGTACGCGTGTTTTCCGTGGCTTCCGCATTGTGCACAACGATGCCCGTGGTCCGGGTAAGGGCGGCATCCGCTTCCATCCTCAAGAGACCGTAGATACTGTCAGGGCTTTATCCACTTGGATGACCTGGAAGTGTGCCGTGGCCAACCTGCCTCTGGGCGGTGCCAAGGGCGGCGTAATCTGCGATCCGCGCGAGTTGAGCGATCGTGAGCAGGAAGGCATCTGCCGCGGCTGGGTGAGAGCTATTGCCAAGACCGTTGGTAATGTGCAGGACATTCCCGCTCCCGATGTTATGACCAATGGTCAGCACATGGTGTGGATGATGGACGAGCTGGAGGCCATCCATGGAGGCCATGAGCCTGGCGCTATCACCGGTAAGCCCGTGGGCATGGGCGGTTCCAAGGGCCGCACCGAGGCCACTGGTTACGGCGTGGTGTATGTGCTGCGCGAGGCTCTCAAGAACTACGGCCACAAGCTGGAAGATGTTACCGTATCCGTTCAGGGATTTGGCAATGTGGCTCAGTATGCGGTGCAGTCCTTAAACGAGTTGGGCGGCAAGGTAGTGGCCGTTTCCTGCTGGGATAAGGCCGACAAGTGCGCTTACACTTACACCAAAGAGACTGGCGTGCTCTTCGATGAGTTGATTACCGCTGTTGATAAGTTCGGCAGCATCGATAAGGCCAAGGCCGAGGCCATGGGTTACCAGCGTTTGGCTGGCGACGAGTGGATGAAGATGCCGGTCGATGTTCTGATTCCTGCGGCTTTGGATAGAGCTATAACCGAAGAAAATTGCGGTCTGATTCATAAGAATGTGAAGATGATCGTAGAAGCTGCCAACGGCCCGACCACGCCCGGTGCGGAGAAGATCTTAAACGAGCGCGGAGTTATTCTGGTGCCCGACTTCTTGGCCAATGCTGGTGGTGTGAGCTGCTCCTACTTCGAGCAGGTGCAGTGCAACATGAACTACTATTGGGAGCGTGCCGAGGTGCTTCAGAAGCTGGAAACCCTCATGGTGACCGCTGCCCAGGCCGTTTTCGCTATGGC
>OMRK01000024.1 GCA_900313515.1 uncultured bacterium
GATAGGCCGAATGACTTCTGTAATTGTATTTGCAAGTACAATAGGCGACCGCTGGGCAGGCGGTAGGCTTAACGGCGCTCCGTGCCCGATTTAGAAAATATCCATCTCCAAAAGGTCAAAAAGTACAGCACTCTTCGCCCAAAAGACGGGTTAGTTCGAAACGCAAACTACTTGAATCTTCTACGTAATAGTCACGGCCTAGGGCGATTACTGCAGTGTTGTCCGGGCCCTTTACATGCACATAAACTGGACGATTTCCCCTATTGCGCAATAAAACATTACCAAACTCCGGCACCAACCCGCGCTGCTGGGGAGTGATATAAACATTTAAGCCTTTGAGGCTCTTCACCACCGATTTATTAAGTTCGTCACTTACCGTGTGGCTGGAGGCCAAAATAAAATTAGCGTCGGTAATTTCTATGGCGTTGATGCGGTACTTCTCTTCTTCGGGGGGTGCACTTTCGGCCTGTACATTTAAGGCCTCATCGTCGTCGTTATCTTCATTGTCATCCTCGGCAAAAACCGGCTGGGGGGCAGGGTTGAAGCCATGATCTACCTCCACCGTGCCGCGCACGATAATAACATTGCCTTCACGGCATTTTTCGATGTTGGCCTCAAAATCGCGGGGCTTGAT
The DNA here is from genome assembly GCA_900313515.1 of uncultured bacterium. Taxonomy (GTDB): domain Bacteria; phylum Vulcanimicrobiota; class Xenobia; order Xenobiales; family Xenobiaceae; genus Bruticola. The sequence continues at coordinate 635 of OMRK01000024.1, forward strand.
TGAGAATTCTACCGAATCGGTAAAATCTTCAATGGTTACAAAAGCCATCTTATCCTTGCGCTTGGTGGTTACCTGGCGACAGTTGGTCACTAAACCGCCAATTTTGACGACTCCGCCTACCGACTGGCCCAAGTTGGCGATAGTCTGATTGGTGTGTTTATCCAGTACTTGGCGGTAATCTTCCAGTGGCGAGCCGGAAAGGTAAATTCCCAGCATCTCCTTCTCAAAATCGAGCAGAATTCGACGCCCAAATTCCGGCTCATGTTGACGGATCACCGAAGATATAGAATCCTCTAGAGTATCTGAGCCCATATCGCCAAAGAGGCTGGCCTGAGAATCATCCTTCTCCTCTTTTTTGCGCCTGCAGTAGTCCAAGATGTACTCTATATTGCTTAAAAGGGTGGCTCGGTTGACCCCGAAGCAGTCCAGGGCGCCCGACTTAATAAGGCCCTCCCAGACTCTTTTGTTGATCTTGCCCGGATCTATGCGCGAGCAGAAGTTGATCAGACTAGTGAAGGCTCCGCCGGTCTCACGCTCCCTAACGATGGAATCGACGGCATTCTTGCCCACGTTGCGCACGGCTGCCATGCCCCAGCGCACCGCCTCTCCAGAGACGGAAAAATCGGACAGAGACTGATTGATATCTGGGCCCAAAACCTTAATTTTGGAGTTTAGACACTCCTCAATAAAGAATGACACCTTTTTGATGTCGTTCATAACGCTGGTCATGAGGGCGGCCATATACTCGGCGCGATAATAGGTCTTCAGCCAAGCGGTCTGATAGGTAACCAGGGCGTAGGCTGCCGAGTGCGATTTATTGAAGCCGTACTCAGCGAACTTTTCCATGGTGAGAAAGATATCCTGGGCACATTGCTCATCTACACCGCGCTCTTTGGCGCCGTCTATAAAAATCTGGCGATGCTTGGCCATTACGTCCAGTTTCTTTTTGCCCATAGCCTTGCGCAGTTTGTCAGCCATGGCCATGGAGTAGCCAGCCAAAACCACGGCGGTGAGCATAACTTGCTCCTGGTAAAGGAAGAAACCGTAGGTATCGGCCAGAATGGGCTCAAGTTTGGGATGGGGATAGACCGCGCCGCCGCCGCGACCGTGACGGCGGGCAATGAAGGCGTCGACCACGCCGCCCTTGATGGGGCCGGGTCGGTAAAGAGCCAGAAAAGCTACAATATCGCTGAAGCGGTCGGGTTGAAGCTGCTTGAGGTAGCGCTTCATGCCCTCGGATTCTAACTGGAAGACCCCGTTGGTATCGGCATCGCTTAAAAGCCTGTAAACTGCCGGATCGGAGTAGTCAATATTCAGCATATCGATCTTCGGGCCGCCGTGGGAGTATTGAATGAGCCTAAGGCAGTTATTGATTACGGTGAGATTGCGCAGGCCCAAAAAGTCCATCTTGACCATGCCTACCGAGGCGGAATCGGTCATGTCGTACTGCACAAAAATATCGTTGCCGTTGGAGACCTTCTGCAGAGGTACCAGCTGGCCCAGAGGGAGGCTGGAGATGATCACACCCGCTGCATGTAGGCCAGTGTTGCGGGTAAGGCCCTCGCAACGGATAGCTTCATCAACCAGGCGTCTGTTTGTTTCGCTGGATTCGTAGAGTTTTAGGAAATCGGGAGCTTTGAGAGCCTCCTTCAAGGTGATCTTGAGATCGTTGGGGATGGCTTTGCAGAGCTTGCCCACCTCGTCGAGGGGAACGCCCATCACTCGACCGACATCGCGAATGGCATTTTTTGCCTTCATTCGTCCGTAGGTGGCGATCTGGGCCACCTGATCGTTGCCGTAACGTTCGCGGCAGTACTGAATAACCTCGCCGCGCCTATCCACGCAAAAATCGGTGTCGATATCGGGAAGTTCGGTGCGCTCGGGGTTTAAAAAACGCTCGAAGAGCAGATCATGGGGCAGGGGATCGAGCTGGGTAATGCCGATAAGGTAGGCGACCAGCGAGCCTGCGGCCGAACCACGGCCTGGGCCCACGGGAATGCCATGGCGCTGGGACCAGTTGATGAAATCCCAGACCAGAAGAAAATAGTCGGGAAAACCTTTGCCAATTATTACATCCAGTTCTATAGCTAGACGCTCCTCGTACTTGGGAGGCAGGGTGTAGGTGCCAAAACGGGTCATCTTGCCCTCATGGCAGAGCTCTTTTAAATAATCAGCGCTACTCTTGCCGTTGGGCACGGGGAACTTAGGCAGGTAGACAGTGCTGAAATCCATCTCAAAATTGCAGCGCTCAGCCACCAAAATGGTGTTATCTACGGCTTCTGGGCAGAAGCTGAAGGCTTCCAGCATCTCCTGGCGGGTCTTGATGTAGAATTCGGAACACTCCATGCGCATGCGGTTGGTGTCTTCCAAAAGCTTGCCCGTGCTCACACAGAGCAGAATGTCCTGCACATCGCTGTCTTCTTTGTTGAGATAATGGGCATCGTTGGTGGCTACTACACGCAGGCCATGTTCTTTAGCCAGTTGTATGAGCAGAGGATTGGTCTTCTTTTGCTCTTCTAGACCATGGTTCATAAGCTCAACGAAGAGATCGTCGGGGCCGAAACATTTCTTCAGAAAAGCTAGGCGTTGGCTAGCTAGTTGGTAATCGTCGTTGAGGAGAGCGTCGTTTACCTCGCCGCGCAGACAACCGCTCAAGGCGATCAGCCCCTCGGAATGCTTCTCTAAAAGTTCGTGGTCGATCCTAGGCTTGTAGTAAAAGCCGTCGATGTAGGCTGCCGAAACTAGCTGACAAAGGTTAGAATATCCAGTTCTATCTTTGGCCAGAAGGGTGAGGTGGAAATAACGGTTGTCAATGCCGTTCTCCTTCTGGAAACGGGTGCGCGGAGCCACGTAGACCTCGCAGCCGATTATGGGCTTAATACCAGCCGCCTTACAAGCATTGTAAAATTTGACGCAACCACCCATCACTCCGTGATCGGTTATGGCTATTGCGGGCATACCGCAATCGACGGCCTTCTTTACCAAGTCTTTGATACGGTTGGCGCCGTCTAGAAGGCTATATTCGGTGTGAACGTGGAGATGGACGAAGCTATTGTCTATGCTGCGTTCTTTATCGGTATTTGTGCCTTTTTCGCTTGCTTCCATGGGGATACTACCTCTAATTGGCCGATGTTACATTTAATCGTTTGCAGTCTTTAATGATTAATATTTCGCTATCGATTGGTAAAGTTCCGCGCCATCCGCGGCAAATTCCTTATTGGAAAAGTTTTGCATGGCCTTAAATTTGATCAATTTTCTTACTCTGCGACAAACTCCTGATTGTAGGAGTATAACGCACGAAACAGTTTGAGACAGTGCCTGAAAACGATATCAGCCATAACAAACACAATAATTTTAAAAGGATCCTAAAACATGTTTACCGAGCGGCTAAGATATTATAGGAAACAAAATGGGTTGACTGCAAATATGTTGGCACATCAAATAGGAATATCCCGATCAAAATATATGGAGTTCGAGTCTGGCGAAAGACGGCCTAATCGAGAAGAATTAGATGCCATTGTAAACGTATTGAAAATTAGTATCTATGATCTTTTTGCTTGCGGTGACTATAAAAAAATACAAGTACGAAATATATACTAAAGGTCAAAATAGAAAAGTTCAGAAAATCGCCAGATTCAATAAAGGAGGAATTTGTTGAAAATAAACGCTACTGCGTCCGGGAGACACTAAAATGGGCGAAAAAAAAGTTTTCGATCAAATAAAGTATCAAAATCAGTATGTCCGCGAACACTACGACCGCGTTATTATTACGATGCCGAAAGGCAAAAGAGATATCGTTAAGAATCGCGCAAGTAAGCTAGGCAAAAGTGTTAGTCAATATATAAATGACCTGATTGACGAAGATTTGAAAAGAGACGAAAGTGATGAGTAATTAGTCTTTTAGTCCATATGGCGTTCCCCATTGAGTTAGTTGCGCTATTTTTTATACTTTTTAGGCTGTTTCTTGTTAATATATTGCATAATATGTAGTATAATATTCGTGTTAGGAGGGGACACCCATTAAAGGTGGCAGAAAAAAATAAACGGAGTGAGCAAGGGGGCTAAAAGTGTCAGACAAAGATACAGCAACCAAAAGATACATGCAGAGCAAAGAGACTTTTGCCGATGCATTTAACTTCCTACTTTACGGCGGCAAGCAAGTCATTAAGCCGGATCTGTTGGAACCGCTAGACACCACATCTATCGCTTCGCCTTATGGGGGTGATAGTAAGACTGTCTCAGTGCAGAAGTACCGTGATATACTAAAGAAGGTAACGGTAATGAAAGATGGCCGAGCTACTTATCTGATGTTGGGAATAGAAAATCAGTCGGAAGTCCATTATGCCATGCCTGTGCGCAATATGCTCTACGATGCGATCCAATACACCAATCAAGTCGAAGAGATAGCCAAAACACACAAGGCCAACAAAGACTCCGGGACCAGGGCCGAGTTCCTCTCCGGATTTCACAAAACAGATAAGCTCTCGCCTGTAATAACCTTAACTTTGTATTTTGGCGCCGACGAATGGACTGCCCCGCGAGACTTACACAGCATGCTCTCAATCAATGAGGAGATGCTCCCATTTGTAAATAACTATTATCTAAACTTGATAGCACCCGCCGAAATAGCCGATGAAGATTTTCCAAAATTTAAGACCGAGCTTAGTGTTCTTTTGAGATATATCAAATGCTCCAAAGATAAGCAGAAACTCAAAGAGATGGTAAGCGGAAGTACTGATCTTGGAAGCGTTTCAAAAGAGACTGTTGATTTAATTAATCTTTTAACAAATTCACAATTGCGCTACGATGATGAGGAGGAGAACGTTAATATGTGCAAAGCTCTTGATGACTGGATGAGTGAGGTTAGAGCTGAGGGCGAAGCCAAGGGCAGAGCTGAAGGCGAAGCCAAGGGCAGAGCCGAAGGC
>OMRK01000253.1 GCA_900313515.1 uncultured bacterium
AAAAACTAAGCCTCTTCCGGCTTCACAACATCGAAAGAGGCTTACTCTAAGAAAAGCAACGCCATTCGGAATATAAGCTGTCCACCCCAAAGGCTTATCCGCCCGCCCTGTCTTTTTCAAAAACTGTCAAGGGGGAAGTACCCGACGACCGCTGTGAAGTTCCTGCCGATAAGCGTAGGCGTAAACAACTTCTGCTCCCAAAAGGAATACTATGGCAACAATATAGAGCCAGGTCATTAAACCCAGTAAATACCAGATAGATCCGTAAAAAGCCGAAACCTGACCAAAACGGATGCCATATTCTAAGTAAACAGAACTGGAGAATTTCCAAGCTATACCCGAGAAGATCGCTCCAGGAATTAGGTAGCCAACCGGCAGAGATTCGGCGGGCAGGAGCCGGTACATCATTAAAAAGAGGGCGCTGGCTCCCAGGGGCACCATAATCCAGGAGACAACCCAGTTCCACACTAAGGCCTGATCCAGAGAGAATCCCCAAAAAGAAGGTAGGGCGAAATTAGATATCATATTCTGGATAAAACTCATAATCCCAGTAAAACTGAGCAGGGCCACAAAGGCTAATCCGGTAACTAGAATCAAATACATGCTCACCAAATTGCTGGAGAACCAATTGCGCCTGGTAGTCATGTTCCAAACCTTGTAAAGGCTGAACTCCATTGAGACAAACATTAAACGGCCCGACCATAAGCCAAGTATCACCGAAATCAGCACGTTCTCACCTATGTGCTCGGCCAATATCGCCAATTCCTGTTCCACCCATTCATTGGTGGCCGGCATAACTTGCTGAATTATGCCTATTGTGTAAGCTAGGCCGTCAGCACCATCAAGAGACAAATGGCTAAATTGAGAGAGGCCCAAAACTACTTGCTGGTGGATCCAATCGATGGAAAAGACCCAGCTGAAAAAGGTAACCATAACCAGACACATCGGGAATAGCGACAAAAAAGCATAAAAGGCTATTCCAGAAGCCAAAAAGGCACAGTCATCGCGGATAAAGTTGCGGATGACATCGGCCAGAACCAGCAACCAAAAGCGCATTGCCCCCTGTATTTTTTCATAATTAAAAGGCAATTTCATCATTCAAACGGTGCCTGCACACTTTTCAGGGACTTTCCACGCAGGCTCTATTTTTCGTATTTTTGTGCCTGCCCTCCAATTATTTCAGGCCTGGCCCAAAAATTGTAGTAGCCCGGCCTTTCAAGACCGGGCGACCTACCTAGAAAATAGCACCAGTTCCTCAAGATAGACGAAGAACAAGCACTTCACGCGCAATTTCCTTAGCCGTCCGTCTCCAAGTATTACTCGAATCAACACAGAACAGGCACTTAGCAGAACAGTTCATCATGATGTTTTATCAACTCAAAGTCAGTGCAATAATCGGCAGCCGTGTCCATTGAAATCTCACGATTATGAACCAGGTGGGCCAGATGGAGATCCATGGTTTGCATGCCCTCAGCGCGCCCCATCATCAAAAAGCTGCGGATCTGAGAAGTTTTGCCCTCACGGATAATACCAGCCATACTTCCGTTCATTAACATAATCTCCATAGCGGCCACACGACCTCCCCGAGTGTTGGGCAAAAGCTGCTGGCATACTATCGCCCTTAAAGAGCCGGAAAGAAGTGAGCGGATCTGCGGCTGCTCGTCCGGTGGAAAAACATCAACTATACGAGCCAGAGTCTGAGTTACCGAGCTGGTGTGCAGGGTAGCTAAAATTAAGTGGCCGGTTTCAGCAGCACGCAGGGCCTGACTTATGGTTTCCAGGTCACGCATCTCACCAATCATCACCACATCGGGAGATTCACGCAAAGAAGCCTTCAGAGCATCGGCAAAGCTATGGGTATGACGACCAAACTCACGCTGCTCGATAAAAGCCTTACCGGCGGGGTGGATAAACTCGATAGGATCCTCAACGGTAATAATGTGATCGGTGCGCGTATCGTTAATATAACGCAAAATGGCCGCCAAAGTGGTAGACTTGCCGCAACCGGTAGGGCCAGTTACCAAAACTAAACCTTTATCGAAACCGGCGACGGTCTCCAAAACGGTGGGCAACCCCAAGCCTTCCAAAGTAGGAATTTCGTTAGGAATAACCCTAAAGACGGCCCCACGACCGTTGTAATGGTTTAAGGCATTAACTCGAAAACGTGAAAGATTGGGAAACGAATAAGCGAAATCGACATCGCCCATAGTGATATAAGTTTCATAATCTTCCTCACTCATTATGGGCAAAATCATATCGGCCACGTCTTCCTCGCTCAGGGGCTCGGTATCCAAGAAAGCGATTTTACCCTGAACACGCAAGGCCGGCTGGCAGTTCTCCTCTATATGCAAGTCGGAGGCCCCCACCTCTACAGCTTTACGCAAAAGATCTTCTAAAGTAACAGCCATTTATCTAAGACTTCCCCTTCTGCGCAGAGTATCCAGGCGAGCCGCCAATTCGCGCTTATCGTGGCCATGGGCCATGGCTTCGTCGGCAGTGATTGAGCCATCACGCACCAAGCGCAAAAGCTCCTGATCCATCAAACGCATTCCCCTGCTAGCCGAAGACTCCATAACGCCGGGTATTTGATGGCACTTATCCTCTCTTATAAGGTTAGCCACCGCTTCCGTATTGATGAGTAACTCTACTGCAGGAATTACTCCCTGACCATCGGCACGCTGCAGGAGCTGTTGGGAGATGGAGGCCTTGAAGCTATCCGCCAGCATAGTGCGCACCTGCCACTGCTGACTGGCAGGGAAAGCACTGATTATACGGCTCACCGTATGCATAGCCGAAGTGGTGTGCATGGTTCCCAACACCAGGTGGCCGGTCTCAGCGGCCGTAATGGCTAGCTGGATAGTTTCCAAATCGCGCAGCTCACCAATTACAATTACATCGGGATCCTCGCGCAACACAGCTTTTAAGGCTCGCTGAAAACTGCTCACATGCACGCCTACCTGACGCTGCACGATCATAGCCCGGTTATTCCTATGCACGTACTCGATAGGATCCTCAATCATGACCATGTGCACAGCCCTAGTGTCATTTATGTAACGACACATAGCGGCCAAGGTGCTGGTCTTACCGCAGCCGGCCGGCCCGGTAACCAGAACCAAGCCGTTACGGCTGGTAGTGAGCGAGGCCAACTGCTCGGGCAAACCGAGATCACTCATGCTGGGCGGGACCCAGGGGATAATCCTGAATACAACTGAAAATCCTCGGCTCTGCACGTAAGCATTGCAACGAAAACGGTTTATCCCATGTTCGCCTATCATACTTTCATAGGCGAAATCCAAGCCGCATTCCTCTTGAAAACGGCTGTACTCCAGAGGAGTGAGAGCATCTTTGAGAATTTCATCAACATCCTCCGACTCTACCAAGGGCATATCCAAAGGAGTTAAGCGTCCATAAACGCGAACTGCCGGTGGATAACCGGAGGCCAAAAGCAGGTCGGAACCGCCGGCCTCTATCATTTCAGAAAGACAAAAATCTAACGCAATAGCCATACCGCAACTACCCTTCTATTGCCTAAAAGGTTCCTCCTTCGAATTTGCTAAGTAGCTGTAAGCAGTTTTCAAGGAGTGGCGATTGGGCGGAGAATCCGCTAAACAACGCAAAGAAAAGTACACTGTGTAGCCATTACAATAGTGGTTAATCCTTGCAGTGCTCACCGAAATATGAGGCCACAGCTCATTACACCAGCCGCAGCCATGCCTTATACAAAGCCATCATTCAAATATGGGGCTGCCGTATTCCCGGCTTATATCCTCCAGCTTTTTCAACCTGCGATTTAGGGTGCTCTTTGATAACGGGGGATCAAAAAGTTCAGTCAACTCTCGCAAAGCCGCTTCGGGATTATCCATACGGATGCGAGCAACTCTCTGCAAGTCTTCGGGAAGATTTGACAACACCCCCTCCCGCTCTAAAAGGCGCAGGCAACCGATCTGACGCACAGCTGCCAGGCTGGCCCGAGCCATGTTGGCACTTTCGGCATTAACCCTGCGTCCCACCTCATTGCGGGTTTCCTTTAAGGCTCTTATCTCTTCAAAATTAAGCCTGGACAAGTGGGCCTGGATCACACTCAAAGCTTCGGTGGCCTCTTCGGCTTTCTTTAAGCTCACCACCCAATTGCGACCACGTCTG
>OMRK01000035.1 GCA_900313515.1 uncultured bacterium
AACTTGGGATTGGCCTGGCTTTGAAAGCCTGAAAAAGCCGTGCCGTCGTAAGCAATGACTAACTTGTATACAAAGGCACGGTTTCCGTTGTCTGCTGAAGCAGGGTTAGAATCAATCACCTGGTTTGAGCTACCCGGTGTAGCCTTAATGTCCTCACTAATCATCGCAAAACCTACTTGACCATTAACGCCAAATCCACAATTCACAAAACCATGCGATAGTAAACAAAATAATCACAAAGATCAAGGCGACAATATCCCGGCCCTTAAAATTAAGCTGGCGCAGATGGCTCCTTCCTTCGCCACCCCTGTAGCAACGTGCCTCCATAGCTAAGGCTAAATCATCGGCATGACGGAAAGAACTGACAAATAGCGGAATTAAAATGGGCAGAACAGCCTTGAGTCTTTGTAAAACCCCACCCCGATCCAACGAAGCGCCGCGAGATAGTTGAGCTCTGGTTATATTTTCTGTCTCTTGCGCTAAAGTTGGCACAAATCTTAGAGCAATAGTGGAAACCATAGCCAGTTCATGAGCAGGAAGGCCAATTCTCTTACAGGGAGCCAGCAGCTTTTCCAAGCCGTCCGTTAATAGAATGGGTGAAGTAGTCAATGATAAAAGAGAAGTGAGCAGCACTAGCAAAATCAAGCGCAAGGCCATAGAGGCACCGCGCACCGTCCCTTCCAAGGTAATTTCCAACCCGCCCACACAACCGATAACCTGACCTGGCACCAAAAACATATTACAGATAAGGGAGAAAAGAGCAAATATCCAGATAAAATGCAATCCCCGCAAAAGAAAACCAGCGGGAAGCTTGCAGACCATACCTACTCCTAAAAACACAACTCCCAACAGCAGAAGGACCAGAGGTTCATTTAGGCAAAAAATAGCCAGCATAGCCACAAACACGATCAAAATTTTGGTTCTAGGATCGAGTTTATGCAAAAAACTATGCCCGGGTACATACTGCCCTAAAGTAAGATTAGTTAAAATCTTAATAGCGAACTTCCCTTCCTTCTTCCCAGCGCTTCACTTGGCAAACAACTCTGTAATTAACAGCGTCCAAGCTCCTGACTTTTGTTATAGCAAGCCTGGGCGGCATCGATTAAAGCTACTCTGAAATTTTCCTTTTCCAACGTATACACAGCTTCAGCGGTAGTACCGCCTGGAGTAGTCACCATATAGCGCAATTCATTCAAACTTTTGCCCGTTTCCCAAGCTAAATTAACGCTGCCTCGGGCCATACCGACTGCCAGCCTCTCCGCCTGAGCTCTGGTCAATCCCAAACGAACTCCCGCATCAGTTAGCGCTTCCAGAAAAAGGTATTGATAAGCGGGACCAGAACCGGAGATAGCCGTGCCCACATCAATTAAGCGCTCCGAATCCACATAAATTTCCTCCCCTATAGCTTGCAGAATGGACCTTGCCTGCTCCAATTGCTGAGCACTCAACTCTTTATTAGCGCTCCAAACCGTGGCAGCCTGGGCGATTTGAGCGGCTAAATTCGGCATAGCCCGCACAATCTGCTTATGTCCAAATAGCTCGCTCAACCTGGACAAACTGAATCCAGCCACAATGCTAAGTATAACCTGTTCCTTCTGTAAACAACCAGCTACCTCACTAGCAACCGCTGCAACTATATTGGGCTTAACCGCTAAAATGATAAACCTGCTGTTTAACATAGCTTCCCGACCCACGGCTGTGACATTTACCTTGTATTGGGATTCTATAAACTCACGCCTAGGCTCATAAGGTTCACAAACCATAATATTGTCAGATTTAACTGACTTGCCAGCTAGCAAAGAACGTAAAATAGATTCTCCCATTTTGCCACAGCCAATAACTGCGACTTCATATTTAAACTGAACCATCACCAAACTCTCATCATATTTAAAATTTTATGTACACAATTATTTGAGCAGCTCCCCCCAAAGCAACACAAAAAAAAAGCCCCCGATCCGGTAAAAGATCGGGGGCTACCCTTTGACCTATGCAGCTAACTGCCCTGCATACAAGTCATTCGCTCTTCGGAGACTAGAAGAGGGAGTAGGCCATGCTGGCGTAGTTGAAGCCAGGATTCTCAAACAGAGAACTGAACATACCGCTGTCGTAGTTGGGGGTGTAACTGCCGTACCCACCAATACTGCCAAAGTCAAGACCATATCCGCCGAACCCGCCAATACTACCAAAGCCACTGCCGTATCCACCGAAACCGCCAATTCCACCGAAACCACCGAAACCGCCGGGGTACATCTGACCATACATGGAATTCATCTTGGACATAGCATCGCTGAACTCAAAGATACCAGCGGGGACAGCCTTGAATCCATCACCATTATTCAGAGCGGAGAACACCGGCTCGCCATTCTCACCCACAACGCTGAGCTGCTCAACATCCTTCACGGTAACGACGCTACCACCGTTGCCCTGCTTGTAGAGAACATTGCCATTACCATCAACAATGGTAATATTGTCACCGGGCTTGACCTGAGCGGTGAAGCGATCCACACCATCGCCACCATTGACGGTCACCTTATCCTTGCCATTGCCGGTCTGGTAATACATCTTATCATTACCATCACCGCCGTTCATGTAGATCTTGTCCTTGCCGTCGCCGCCCTTGGCGATCATCACATCATCACCATCGCCACCGTACTGACGAATGTTATCGTTGCCCTTGCCACCGTCGGCCACCATAACATCGTTACCATCGCCACCGTACTGACGGATGTTATCCTTGCCAGCGCCGCCATCGGCTATCATGACATCGCTGCCCTCGCCACCACTCTGGCGAATGTAGTCGTTGCCCTTGCCACCATCGGCCACCACGTAGTCATTACCCTTGCCGCCACTCTGGCTGATATGGTCACGACCTTTACCACCATCAGCGACCAAGACATCCTGGCCACGGCCGCCAGACTCGTAGATATGGTCATTGCCCTTACCGCCATCGGCAACCAGGACATCCCTACCACGGCCACCGTACAAGTCGATATAGTCGTTACCCTTGCCGCCATCAACGTTTATAACATCGCTGCCGCGACCACCACTGACAAACACATCGTCATCGCCGCCCTTGGCATTGATGTTGATGGTATCATCGCCGCGACCGCCCCAACGCTCTATGTTCTCACCCCAGAAGTGACCGTTCTTGGTGATATTGTCGTCGTACTTACCGCCGTCTGTGCCTCTGTTCATAACATTCTGGAGAAGCTCTCTAAGGCCCAAACTGTTGCTGGTGGAACGGCTTCCACTATTCTGGCTCATCAGAGTGTTGAGCAACCCCATAGAACCGATGTTACCGAAGCCACCATTGTTCCCACCATAGTTCTGCAGGCTGGTGGTGCCGCCATAACGCTGCATAGTAGCGTTGGTGTAACCGTTGTTAGCCTGAGAGCGCTCACCAATCAAGCGGCCAATCAGAGAACCGATACCAGCGCCACCTACACCACCGAGGAGGCCACCAGCGATACCACCGGTAATAGCTCCGCTGGTAGGATTGGAGAAGAGCTGCTGTATACCTTGACCTATGCCGGAACCAACCTGACTAAACATGTTCTGAAGTTGCCGCTGCTGATTCATCTGCATCTGCACGACAGACATAGCCAAATTCTGAGAAGTACCACCCATCAAACTAGTAAGCATTTCCATATCGAAACCTCCAACTTCGGCCCACTAAACAAGACTGCAAGCCGAAAAAACTATCTAATTTTTAACCATCGGTATATTCACGTATTTTCCCGAAAAGTAAAGACTTATTAACAATCTTTCTCCGCAAAATTGTTCCCTTGCCTTGTCCCCTCCCCACGCGCCATCTTAGTCGGATCCTTTTCGTCAAAAACATAGCAGACCAATAACCATTCTCACGCAAACTGCTCGGCAGTAAATGTACTGATTACACAAATAGGGGATATATTAAAGAAATTTTCAGATACAAAAAGCTATATAGAGTACGAGCTCACAAAATAAGTGATAAAGAAACATTTTAGAGGTTTGAAATTATGGAAGCTAACGAAAGAGAAATGTTCTGTGAAGTTCTTTACAGTGCTCAAGAAATTGTGTTCACCTATCACGAACGCAAGTACTGTGTTCAGGGGTATACTGAGAATGGCAAGGCCCATATGTATCTTGCGCAATGGGAACCGGAATGTGGCAAACCGATTGTGTGGGAATGCACAGCAGATCTTATGGATCAGTGCGGAGAAAAATTTATCGCAGCCCCGATTTTTGAGGGCAAGACCTTTTGGAAGGTTGAACCTGAAATTACGTGGGTTGATGATTAGGTACTGCCCAAGTCCATTCTAATAACGGTTTTAAAATCTAAATATTGGACCTGGGATGAAACTTAGAACAAGAGCATCGCATTAAAACAATGCGATAGCCCCATTTATTTCAAACTAAGTTGTGAGTTGTCTCAAACCATTTTGCTGTGACTAAGTACAGTGTTGCAGGGAAAAGCAAAGCCGCTTGTTGCAAAACAACAGCGGCTTTTCTACGTACGTACGAGAGATAAACTTTTCAGCTTCCACCCAGCCGACGAGGCCAGGCGAAGTTACTCATATACAACTAGCGAATTCCACCCATCAGCTTAGCAAAGTTAGCCCAGGACTGCTGGCTATACTGATTGTACTGATTCATAATCTGCTGAGCCTGCTTCTTCTCGCTGTGGCCACCGATAGCGCCGCCAATCAAGCGACCGATAGCACCACCGACCATACCACCGATAGGACCGCCCAGAATGGTACCGGCAACACCACCGATGAAACCGCCAGCCGCACCACCACCGGCCTTGGAGGAGAAAACTTTCTGGACGCCATCACCGACAACGGCGCCAACACCAGCACCAGCCACGGCACCCAGAGGGCCAAAAGCAGTACCCAGAACGCCACCGATAGCAGCGCCAGCATTGCGGCCAGTGTGGGACTCTTTGATATAACCCATGGTGGAGCCCAAAGTGTTGTTATAAGTGGAAATCATACTCATCAGAAACCTCCGACCTCTCGGCGAACGCTTAACATCTGCGTACCGAGAAACAAATTTTTCAATTTTCTATGCCCATGTATCACGCAAGACAACCAAAAAGTAAATAGCCTTTTCAAAAAAAAAATATATTTTTTATTTTATATTTCAGATCTCAAAAAAAAAGGACGTGCCCAGAGCTGCAGCTATACACACATTTAAAATTAGTCCGGCGTTTTTCTCCTACTGCTGAACTCACGCACACATAAAGTGCAGCTTGTCCTAAGAAGCAGGCAAATCAACTTGGAATAAACCCACACTGTTTTAGCGCCCCCAATAAAAAAATGGTTAGCTTCAATGAGTTAAAAACAAGCCCAAACTACTTTAGTGGTAGCTACTTTTTAACTAAAAAAAAAATTCTGTTGATTTCGACCCCCTCTAGCTCGGCTCCATTAGCACAATTCCTCTTCCAACTTTTTAAAAGCCTCTACCGATTCCGGCACAGTTAGAGGCTTGTAAATTATTTCTAATCCCAATTTCCTCTGAAGGCAAGAGAACACTCGACACAGAGGCGGTGGTTCTAATCCAGCCTCCTGCATAGCTTCGTCAGAATACAAAATCTCACGCGGTGAACCATCGGCCACCACCCGTCCCCTATTGATTAGCAACAAACGACCACATATTTGAGCTAACTCCTCAAAATGATGCGAAACCATAATTAAAGTTATCTTTTCCGAGTTCTGTACATCTGCCAACATCTGCAAAAGAGCTCGGGCGCCGCGTGGATCCAGTCCTGCCGTAGGCTCATCCAACACCAAGCACTTAGGGCGCATAGCCAAAACACCCGCCAGCGCCGCCCGACGTTTCTGGCCGCCGGAAAGGGCAAAGGGAGAAACTTCCCGGCTGTTTAAACTGTTCAGACCAACTAGCTCCAGAGCCCAGTTAACCCGCTCCTCAACTTCCACTTCAGGAAGCCCCATATTGCGCGGTCCAAAAGCCACATCGGCAAAAACATTCTCTTCGAAGAGTTGCTGCTCTGGGAATTGAAATAGCATACCAACCGAGAAGCGCACCTCGGCCAAATCAGCGCCGGACGTACCCTTGCCGATATCCACCCCGTTCACCCAAACCCTGCCCGAATCGGCCCGGAGCAACCCGTTAAAATGCTGGATCAAAGTGGACTTTCCACTTCCAGTCACACCAGAGATACCCACAGCCTCCCCATCATCAATAGAGAGAGAGACGCCACTCAGAGCACGCCTGGCAAAAGGAGTACCCGGCATGTACGTATAGAAAACATCTTCTAATCTGATAAGTTCCGCCATTTAACGCCTGTGAGCCGGACTATCCTCCGGTCATTCTACTTTTCTTGCGGCGCTTATTATAGTTTTCTGCAATTTCTTCAAAGGTCATCCAGGTGGTATCGGCCGTACGACGCCAAGACAAGTGCTGCGCCCTTTCCAAACCGCGAGTGCGCATCTGCATACGCACATTCTCATCCTGCATGACCATATAAATGGCGTTGCGTATTTCGCTCAGATTTTTTGGATTAAACATTACGGCAGAATTACCGACTACTTCCGGCAAACTGGAAGCGTTTGAGCACACCACTGGAGTGCCCACAGCCATAGCCTCCAACACGGGAAGACCGAAACCTTCCAAAAGAGAAGGATAGGCAAACACACTGGCAGCCGCATAGAGCTTGGGTAACTCCTCGCGAGGAACATAACCCAACCAAATAATCTGCTGACTGGAATACTTACCCGCCAAATACCTCTGTTCTTCCTCGGAATAGGTTCCGGCGAAGACAAAAGGCCAATCGCAGCGCGGAGCGGTGGCCTGTAACAAAGCTTCTACATTCTTGTTACCGAACAATCCACCCACATGTAGCACAAAGCGAGGCGGCAGCTTCCGCTGAAGCCGATACTCATCCACCTGACTTACATAGGGCAGAACATAATCATCAGATATTCCCAGGAGAATACTCCTAATCCCTGGCAACTGTCCCTTTATAACTGTGCGGATACTACGTTCCGTATATTGAGAATTGGTAATAATACCATCACAATCTACCAAATGTTGAGCGTAAGCCGAATGAGTCCAGCGAGTCAGATGGCGGCCCAGAAAATCGCAGTGCGGAATAAGCTCCGGATTGGTAACACTCATAAGACTGTGCACCATCACCACTCGCGGCACCCCTATATCCTCCCAGGGAAAACCGTAACGAAGATCCTGAGTACTTGGAAAATAGAACAAATCGACATTTTTCGCGATCTCTTCGTAACTCTCCTTAAGCTTAGCTCCATCGCGCTTATACCCTAAATGCTTGGCCAAAGGCCATGAGCTCTGCCTAGGCAACTCCAAAACCTTATAAGCACTAAGTAACTCTTTGTCCAGTTCTATATCCAGTTCAGGCCAAGCTATAAGATACAGTTCCCGGCGACGCTTTAAAAATTGTATAAGCAGCTCACGGATATAGGTACTTATCCCCCTATACTGAACATCGATCTGTAAAGCCCTTATATCCAAAGCAATACGCATAAATCACATACCCCGCAGGAACAAAAAAAAACAATCTAGCTGGCCGACTTCCCCACCCACACTCGATCTCCGTTTCTTCTTGAAATGGCTTCACTATCCTATTCCTATAAAAAAAATCTATTAGCTTTACTCCTAAAAACCTTCAGTGCTAACAATAAAACACAAGATTGCTAGACTTAATTCTTGTTAGTGCAGCAACTCCCTAAGATTTTCGGCCAGCTTCTGCCATTGAGACTCCATAGGAAGCTTGTAACCCAATTTATTTATGGAATTTACCAACTGAGCCAATGCCGGCAATTCTAAAGCCAGCTCCCCAACAACTCTTTCATCGACAAACAATTCCTGTGGTCTCCCCTCAAAGGCAATGGCCCCATCCTTCACAGCCAAGACTCTATCTGCCTGCATGACCTCTTCCATATGATGGGTTATATAAATAACTGCCATGCCTAATTCTTGGCGTAGGTTTTCAATAACCTCCAACACACTGCGTCGACCAGCCGAATCTAGCATCGCCGTAGGCTCATCCATAATGAGATAACGCGGTTGCATAACCAGAACGCTGGCAATGGCCACCCTCTGAGCCTGCCCGCCAGATAAATAATGGGGTTCTCGAAAACGCAAATCTTCCAACTTGAGCATTTTCAAAGCCCAATCTATGCGCTGCCTTATTTCCGCGGGTGGAATTCCTAAATTTTCAGGTCCAAAAGCCAACTCATCCTCTATGGTTGAAGCTACCAACTGCCGAGTAGGATCTTGAAATATCAGACCCACCAACTGACGCACTCGGTACAGCTCTTCATCATCGGCAGTATCATAACCATCAACCTTAACACTTCCGCTACTAGGCACCAATAAACCGTTCATAAGCTTAGCTATGGTGGTTTTACCGCATCCGTTAGCTCCCAAAAGACATACGAATTCTCCCGATTTAACACGGAAACTAACTCTGCGGATAATGCGGCGAGAATCATCTCGTTCTCCCGACTCCTCCTCGAATTGAGTCGGATAGGCAAAATCGACATCAGCAAGTTCTATCACAAAAAGGGCACTCCAACGGAAACAAAAAAATTCCCCCATCTCCTGCCGCGGGGGCAGAAAAAAGGGGAACCTTCACACCACTACAAAACTAGCGGATCAACTGAAGGACAGCCATAGGAGCGCCATCACCCTTACGAAAACCATTGTGGATGATACGGGTATAACCGCCGCACTTATTATCGCCATGCCGCTCAGAGAAACGGACAGCCAAGTTGTCAAAAAGATCTTGAGCCACTTCACGATCGGTGATGTGACGGAACACCCGACGCTTGCAGGCCAACGCATCGGCGGGCTCTGCGGCGCCATGGGCCTTGCGAGCCCAAGTGATCAAGGTCTCAGTGAAACGAGCCACCTCTTTAGCGCGGGGCAGCGTAGTGACGATCTGCTCATTCCTCAACAAGGAAGTAGCCATATTTCTAAGCATTGCAATGCGGTGACCTGTCTGACGTCCTAAGGTCCGGCTGCGAACTTTGTGTCTCATTGGAAAACACTCCTAATAATTATGAAAAAAAATTCTCAAAACTTAGCGGCAGAGAAATGGGGTCCTGCTACTACCAGCGCCCACTAATGCTGGACCGGCCTACTACTGCTGCGGAGAAGCCTCCGGAGTACTGGGACGCAGAGACTTGTTGCGCTGGGCCAGCTTATCTTGAATCTCAACCAAAGACTTTTGGCCGAAATTCTTCAACTTCATAAGCTGAGCTTCACTGTAGTTGAGAAGATCATCAACGTAGAGTATGCCAGCTCTCTTCAAGCAATTCAGAGAGCGCACAGACAGCTCCAGCTCCTCTATTTGAGCACTATCCCTGCCAGCAGGAGCCGGTTCCTGCTCAACAACACCATCAGCCTGATTTTGCAGACGGGCAAAAAGATCTAACCTCTCCTGCAACATCATCGCCGCTTCGGCAACTGCCTCATAAGGCTTAAGGCTGCCGTCAGTCTCCACCTCCAAGACCAAGCGATCATAATCGGTTCTCTGCCCTACGCGGGTGTCCTGAACCTCATAATTAACTCGAATCACCGGACTGAAAATAGAATCTATGGGTATAGTGCCAATGCTCTGCTGCTCTTGACGGAACTGCTTCTCGGCCGGAACATAGCCAGTTCCCAACGAAACAGACATGTCCATGACGAAACGCGAATCATCCTCTGTCAAGGTAGCAATCTTAAGATCCGGATTCAGAATTTCCACCTCAGGATCGGCCTCGATATCGGCAGCTGTAACTATGCCAACACCGGAAGCATCTATATGCAGAACCTTCTCCTCACCCGTATCGGTATTCATACGCATGCGGAGCTTCTTAAGGTTCAGAATAATCTCCGTGGTATCTTCCTTCACTCCGGGGATGGTAGAGAACTCGTGAAGTACCCCATCAATACGGATATGCGTAACTGCCGCACCAACCAAAGAAGAGAGCAAGACACGCCTGAGCGAATTGCCAAGAGTGATACCGTAACCACGTTCCAATGGCTCTACAATGAAACAATTCTCGCCAACCTGGCGAACTTCTGCCCTAGCCTGATCGCTTACGGCATCCATCAAGTTTGTGTCCAGCATCAGTACACCTCGAATTAAGCTGCTATTTCACACATCCCTAAAGGGCACGCCCTCCGTTCCTGTTCACCTGAATAGAACCAGACATCACAGAGAAGCGCACCCCTTAAGCTGCTATAACTAACCCATACGGTTGTAGTACTCGACGATAACCTTCTCGTTAATTTCGAGGGGAATGTCAGCCCTGGTGGGCAGGTTAAGAACCTTACCACAGGCCTTAGTATCGTCCAACTCCAACCAAGCAGGTACCTTACGTACACGAGCAGAGGCGATAGACTGCTGGTTAAATTCCTTGTTGGCTATCTTCTCACGCAGCTCGATAACCATACCGGGCTTCACTAAGAAAGAGGGGATATCCACCTTACGACCATTGACCGTAATATTGCCATGAGAGACTAACTGACGTGCGGCAGGACGAGAGGTAGTGAAACCAAGACGATAGACCACACTGTCAAGACGACGCTCCAAAATGCGCAAGAAGTTATCACCAGTGATCCCCTCTTGGCTGGAAGCTTTAAAGAAATAATTCCTAAACACACGCTCGGTCACGCCGTAAATGCGACGCAACTTCTGCTTCTCGCGCAACTGAACACTGTAGCCAGTAGCGCGACGACGAACGTTAGAACCATGCTGTCCCGGAGGATACGCGCGGCGTTCCATCGCGCAATGAGGAGTAAGGCATCTCTCCCCTTTTAAGAACAGCTTCGTCTGTTCACGCCGGCACATTTTGCAGACCGGACCGGTATACCTGGACACGAATATTTCCTCCAAAAAATAGAAGCGATCAAAAGTTCAATGCTTAACGATCGCACAATCTTCACAAAGAATACTACACCCTACGACGCTTGGGGGGGCGGCAACCGTTATGCGGAATGGGAGTAACATCGCGCATAAGGGTAACTTCTAAGCCAGCGGACTGAAGAGCACGAATGGCGGCTTCACGGCCTTGTCCCACACCTTTAACGTTTACACGAACGGTGCGCATGCCATGCTCTATAGCAGTTTGAGCAGCCTTTTCAGCGGCTACGCTGGCAGCAAAGGGTGTACTCTTACGAGAGCCCTTAAAGCCGTGCGAACCTGCCGTAGACCACGATATAACATTACCAGCCACATCGGTGATAGTAACGATATTATTGTTATCCGTGGAAAGAATGTGGGCTACCCCACTGGGCACGTTCTTAAAAACTTTTCTACCGCGACCACGAACGCGGCCTTGCTTCTTAGCCATGTTCTATTCCTACGCTTTCTTGCTGCGGCCTACGGTGCGCTTGGGGCCTTTGCGAGTACGAGCATTGGTCTTCGTGCGCTGACCGTGCACGGGGAGACTGCGGCGGTGACGGATGCCACGATAGCAACCGATATCCATGAGCCGCTTGATGCTCTGGGTAATTTCACGGCGGAGGTCACCCTCTACCTTGTGCTTATGTTCAATGATCTCGCGGAGACGAGTAACGGTATCCTCGGAGATGTCACGAACGCGGACGAGTGGGTCGATACCCACTTCTTCGATAATTTGTTTGGCTGTGGTACGTCCAATACCAAAGATATACGTAAGAGCGATTCCAATACCCTTATCTCTTGGTAAGTCGACGCCGGCGATTCTGGCCACGAATCGATTCCTCCTATCCCTGGACCTGCTTGTGCTTGGGGTTAGTGCAAATTACCCTAACCCGGCCTTTACGTCTGATGATACGGCATTTTTCACACCGCACACGCACGGAAGGTTTCACCTTCATAACTTGTTCCTCCAGATATCTCATGGTTGAGGCCACTAAGAAGAACTCAATTAACCTAGCAAGCCGACCTTAAGATTACAAATTCGATCTCTCGATCTAAAAAAAAACTGACCTTTGGAAATAACGTCGCATCCTTCCCGCCTGAAACGGAGGCATACCCTAGCAGCCTTATAGACCCTAGCTACAGAGTCTGTATATAAAGGGTTGGAATAATGCCTAGACAGTTTACTACAAGAGAGCATGCTAGTCAATACCATTGCCAGGGCAATAATTCTCCGTTTTCGACAGCATACCCATATTCAGATGTACTAAGTAGCCCCATCGGTTAGAACTTTTGCCTCTCCATCGGTGACGGCCACAGTATGTTCAAAATGAGCCGAGGGCTTACCGTCGGTGGTAACATATGTCCAACCGTCGTCCAGTGGAGCAATCTTGTAAGTGCCCAAATTGATCATGGGCTCTATAGCCAACACCATCCCCGCTTTAAGCTGCGGCCCCTTAAATCCGGTATCATAGTTGGGCACCTGAGGGGGTTCATGCATGTTGCGTCCTATACCATGCCCAACCATGGCTCTAACAACACCAAAGCCGTTCTTTTCGGCATGGTGCTGTACGGCCAATCCAATATCCCGAATAAAATTACCCGGCTTGGCTTGAGCGATCCCCAAATAAAGACACTCTTTGGTAACATCAATCAGTTTGCGCACCTGTTCCGGTACCTCACCCACGATATGAGTTCTGGCTGAATCGGACACCCAACCCTTATAGGTAACGCAACAATCCACAGAAACGATGTCACCTTCCTTGACAATCCGCTTAGCACTGGGAATACCATGAACCACTTCCTCATTTATGGATATACAGCAAGTGGCCGGAAAACCGCCGTATCCCAGACAACTAGGAATCGCTCCCTTACTGCGAATAAATTCCTCGGCCAACTTATCCAGCTCTAAGGTAGAGATACCCGGCCGAATGTGCTGAGCCACAAGATCATGACAGGCGCACAAAATATCGCCTGACGCCTTTATAAGCTCAATTTCATGTGGAGTCTTAATTTTAACTTTTTCGTGCAAACGCATTTTTCAAGCCTCACGCCCGGATCTTCCCCTCACACCAGATCCAGCCACCCCCCATTATTATCTATCTTTCAACACGACAGTCCCAACGGTCAAAGTCAGAGCATCCATAAGTCAGAAAAACCATCTTAAGTGCTGAAAAGATCGCCATCTTTCATGTCAGCGCTGCCATAAGCAATAAAATAGCTTTCCTATCCAAATAGAAGTCTATCAACTGAATTTAGCGGCTAAAACTGAAAATTGCCTGTCCACCTCCTGGCTACCTTGACTGCCATCTAAGGTAACCAACAACCCCAGACCTTTATAATAATCTATCAAGGGCTCAGTAGAGCGGCGGTAAACTTCCAGACGAGACTTTATCACATCTTCATGATCGTCGGGACGGTGAACTAACTCATGCTGGCATTGATCACAGGTATTTTCCACCTTGGGCGGGCAGTTTTTTATGTTATAAACGGCATTACAATTGGGACACACACGGCGCGTAACTAAGCGGCCTACCAGTATTTCATCGGGGACCTCAAAGGCAACAACCGCATCTAAGGGCTTGCCAGCTTTGTGCAAACGCTCCTGCAAAGCTTCCGCCTGCTGCAGGGTGCGGGGGAAACCGTCAAAAATAAAGCCTTTAGCACAATCCGGTCTTCCTAGGCGATCAAAAACCACGTCCAAAACTAATTCATCGGGAACAAGCTCCCCTCTGTCTATATAAGAAGCAATTTTCTGTCCAAAAGAACTACCAGAAGCTCGATGCTCCCGGAAAATATCACCGGTGGAGATATGGGGAGTTCCGTACTCCTTTACAATGAAACTTGACAGCGTTCCCTTGCCACAACCAGGGGGGCCAATCAAAACTAAACGCATAAATCTTCTCCTTCTTGAGAAATCTTACCTAACATCAGTTCGGCAAGCCACCTTCTAGCTAAGTTTACCTCTGCCTGCCTGAAAACCGACCGCGGAGAGCCAGGTAATTCCTTGATCGGTACAGGATCGCTCTCCAGACCCAGGCCTCCCCATCAGTAAAAGGGGGAATTGTTCCCGCTGGAACGAAGCACGGGCGCGTGCTGGACTTTTATCTCAACAAGAAAGTGGTCTTTTTAGAAGATCCCGACGAAGATTTACAGGCCAGGAGCCTAGTGCACGAAGATCTCAATGCCATAAGAGGCTGGTTCAAAGATCTATCCCTGGTGCGTTATTCCTTTGGTGTTGTAAACTTTACCGATTCAGAATGTCATACCGCCGCCGAAGACTACATGCGCCTGGTCTCCAATCCCCATTCTCCTTGCTACTTTGTGGCAGTTTGCCATAAAGATTCAAAGATACTGGGATTGTGCAAGTACGACCTGCGCTCTACTGACGGCGTAGGCCGGGTGGCTCTGGCCGGTATAATGATGGGTGATCCCCACTGCCGCAGCCACGGCGTGGGCACCAAGGCCATGGCCCTATTCATCCGCTTCCTTTTTGAAAAAGAAGATGTTTCACTGGTCGAAGTGGAAACAGCTGACTACAACGTGCGCGCCCAGCGTTGCTTTGCCAAAGTTGGCTTTGAGATCTGTGATCATCTTTACAGCTTGGAAGGGGCCTTGAATTACGGATTCGGAAAGAAGGATGCTCCCAAGATATTGATGCGTCTAGACAAAGAGCGCTACCTAAAGTGCTTAGCCCCTGTCGGCGGAGTGCTTAAGGAAAAGAAAACTCACGCCCTAAGTACCTTTGATTTCCAAGCCCCTTAGAACAGGCTCAGCCCCCAGCCTCCGCCTTTGCTGGATTCATAGTCACTAACAAAGCGCTTGACAACCCTATCTATCTTATTTTCCCAGCCGGGCTCCATAGGCTTCACCGATTCCAGCAGAGAGGGTTCAAGGATCCCCTGGCGCTCGTAAAACTTAACGCTTAAATCGGCCACACTCTTCACAATTCTCAGGCTGAAGGGTGTAGGATAGGCCAGGGTAAACTCAAAGAAGTCGAGGTTTTGAGGCAGGTAAGGAGTGTGGCACTCGTTGGAATAACGCTGCAAAAGCCCATTTAAATGCACGTAAAGCCGCTCCTTCAACTTAACTACAGCCTCTTCGAAGCGATCCTCTCGGCTAACCTGGGGCAGGCTCACCATCATCCCCAGACTCTTGAGATCTTCAGTCATGTTCTCGGCGCTGGCGTAGCGATCCTCCGGCCAAGTTCCCAGGGCGTAATAGATAATCTGCGCTAAATTTTCCGGAACTTTTACGCCAAAATCCTCAAAAGCGGGGAAGTCCCAATCCTCAGGCTTGCGACCAGTTAGCAGTTCATGCATGGAAGCTCCCAGAGCGTATATATCGCTACTGGGCTCGGGTTGGCCCTGCTGCTGCTCAGCCGGAGCATACCCAGGCGTACCAATCCAGAAACCATCGGTGGGATTGGTTACACGAGAGATACCAAAGTCTATAAGCATAAGACGCTGGTCACGAGAGCGCAACAGCAAGTTTGAGGGCTTAATATCGCGGTGGGTAATAACAGGGTTGTGACTATGGAGGTATTTAAGAGCATCCAGAGTTTGCAAGGCCCAACCAACCACTTGCTCTGGTGAAAGACCAGGATTACCTTCATCTTTCAATATGGTGGCTAGATCTCGCCCCTCTATATATTCCATAGCAAAGAAGAAGGAATTCTCATAGACAAACGAGCTGTAAATTTTCGGAATGCTGGGATGATTTAAAGATTGCATTACCTGTACTTCCGACAAGAAGCGGTCTATGGAAATCTGGCGCTCCTCAGTGCGGACAGAGGGATCCAACATTTGCTTTAATGCGCAGATCCGATCATTCACCATGCGGTCTTTAGACTCGTAAACAGCTCCCATTCCCCCAGCCTTTATGGGCTTAACTATTTCAAAACGTCCATCCAACACAGTCCCAGGCTCTAAAGTAAAATTACCGACACCCATTACTTCCTATCCCAAACACCCTCTATTGTTTTAGCGCACCAGCACGCCGTCTTAAACGCCCCCCCAAGCACAACCAACTTTTCTAAGACAACTAAGGATAATAGAGGCCTCACCCACCATTCAAGCCACCTTTTGTTAAATAACCCCCAAAATAAACACAATCTAGATGCACCATCTGGTCTTAGGTGCCTTATTCAAGCTAAAGCCTCCTCTTGGGCGAGCACCAGGGCACCGGACAAACGCAAGGATAGTTAGCCTCTGCGGCCCTCCCCCCCAACACGCAGACTAGAACCTCTTGCCGGCTCCTACCACTGGCGAGCTGTTGCGCTTGTCCGTAACATCACGCACACCACCGTAAATATACCAGTCAGAGGGCAGTCTCAACTTACCTAAAACGTCTATCTTTATATCTCTGGGATCATAAACATCCAGACTTGTCTCCAAACGTTTATCGAAAAGCCACGCATCGGCTCCTACGCCAATTTTAGAACGTACAATACCGCCGCGCAGCCTCCACTTATCCCAAGTTTTACCAGCCTGTAAGTTGAGCAAATTCTCATTGCCAATAGAATCCAGACCAAGCTTAACTGTGACTGGCCCACCCTCGGGGAAGAGCCAAGCGCTGGCATTAGTGGAAAGCTTACCATTACTAATGCTGAGTTCTTCGGCCACATCGGCTCCAAAAAGCTTTTTACCTCCCAACTGACCTAAACCACCACCAGTAACCTTATCGACCGTCTTTTCCACCTTGCCGGTAATACGCTTAACTGAACCGGTGGCCTCACGCACATTGCTAACCGTTTCTTTAATATCTTCCTGAACCTTAGGATCACCGGTAATGGAACGAATATCTCCGGCGATTCCAGCCACTTCCTCGCTCACCTTGCGAATATTGGCAGCAATTGCCAAAATGTCATCGTGAACCTGAGGATTGTCAGCCAAACTTTCCAGAGCCGAAGCCGTATTGCGCAAACTGGAAGACATTTGTCGCAAATTCATAACTATAGTGTTTATGTTTCCGGTGTTATCCTGAATTAAGGTATTGACCGAGCCACTAGCCTGACGCACATTGGCGCCGATATCGGCAGCATCGGAGCGCAACTGGGCAACGGTAGCCGAAGCGTTGTCCATAACATCTTCAAAAGTAGCGGCTAGGCGATTCATGCGCACCCGAACCTCACCAATAAGCTGGCGAGCATCGCCGCTGGCATCCTTCAAATTAGTGGAGATATCGCGGATATTGGTAACTGTAACCTTGATGTCTTTCTTAAAGGCATCATCACCGATAATTTCATTTAAGGCCATGACAGAACTGCGCAACTCCTCCATGAGCTGGCTACCCTCCTGAGCCAACTGTTCCAAAGAAATGGGGGTGGTACCCACAACTGTCTCACCAGGCGCAATCGGCTCTACTCCCTCGGGGATGGAATTAGACTTTATATCTAGCCACTTATCTCCCAGAAGGCTGGAGGCTATGGAGTAAACGAAATAATCAGAGCTATAAAGGCGCACCCCATCACGATTTACAACCACGGTAACGTCCACTCTGTTTTGATTGTTCAGCTCTATATTGGAAACATAACCTATGCGAACACCGGAAAGACGCACCGAAGAGCGCACCTGTAGTCCCTGCACATCATCGAACATTACATGGTATTTACTGCCAGAATCAGGCCCAACCTTGCCTATCTCCAAAAAGACGAGGCCCAACAAAATACAGGCCACAACCGTTACCATACCTACCCTTGCCGCAGGACTAAGCCCCATCTTTTTTTTCTCCTTTACAACACTACGTCAAAAATTCAAACTTTTTACAAAATTATCGGATCTATTATCCTGCTTCTGCCTACTGCACACGAATAGGTCCACTAACTCGGCCTTCACGGAACTGAGCCACAAAAGGATCGTCGGTATTCTGGAATTCCTGAGGAGTACCCCGCCAGACGAATTCACCTTTATGCAGCATAGCTATTTGGTGACCGACCAGAAGAGCACCACGAATATCGTGGGTAATAACCACCGAAGTGGCCTTAAGACGCCTCTGCAGATCGCAGATAAGCTCGTTAATAACCATAGAAAGAATAGGATCCAGACCAGTGGTAGGTTCATCGTACAAAATTACGTCGGGATCGGTGGCGATAGTTCTAGCTAAACTGGCTCGCTTCTGCATACCACCGGAAAGCTGGTTGGGATAAAGATGGGCCATTCCGGGCAAATCTACTATGGAAAGCTTCTCAGCCACAATGCGCTGAATCTGTTCTTCGGAAAGCTTAGTATGCTCACGCAGGCCGAAGGCCACGTTTTCGCCGATAGTAAGCGAGTCGAAGAGAGCCGGCTGCTGAAAGACCATGCCGATGCGCTTGCGCAGTTTATCAAATTCGTTGGGCGGCAGGGTGAGAACATTTTTGCCGTCTATATAAATTTCGCCAGAATCCGGCTTCTGCAGTCCCACTAGGCAACGCAGGGTAGTACTCTTACCCACCCCAGAAAGGCCCATTATAGCCAAGGTATGGCCGCGGGGGATATCGAAGCTGACATCACGCAAAATAGAGCGTCCGCCAAAAGCTACAGAAATGTGACGCACAGAAATGGCTGGATCGGACATGGGACGACGCGGCCCAAGAATGCTTTGCTCCATTCCACTGGCATCCAGCTTACACTCTGATTCTTCCCCTGCGTTCTCCTTTTTCACATCATCCGCCATTTTTTTGCCATGCCTTCCTTAGAATCAGCTCGCTGGGAAAAGCCAGAGCGACATAAGGTAGTTGGTTATAAAGATAAGAATTGTGGCATTGACCACGCTTGAGGTGGTGGCCGTACCGACTCCCGCCGCTCCCCGCCCCGTATTTAAGCCCTGATAACATGATACCAAAACAATCTCGAAGCCAAAGACCACGCCCTTTAAAAGACCGTAACAGACATCAGATAAAACGGTCAGCCGAACTATAGAATCCCAAAAAATTTCATAGGGTATATTGGCTGATTGATAGGCCAGAACAGCTCCACCAAAAGTACCAAAAATAATAGAAAAAAGGGTAAGCACAGGCATCATGGCCACCAGAGCCGCCAAACGCGGCACAACCAGATAACGTACCGGACTCACCGCCATGCACTTTAAGGCCGATATCTGTTCGGTTACCTTCATCGTACCAATTTCTGCAGCAATAGCCGATCCTGCTCTTCCGGCCACCACCACGGCCGTAAGCATAGGTGAGAGCTCGCGGGCCATGGCAATGGCCACGCCACCACCGACCACTCCCACTACCCCATATTGAACGGCGATATTAGCTAATTGTAGAGAAATAACCATTCCAGCAGCCGTAGTGGTCAAAACAACAATAAGCAAGGAATCCACGCCTAAAGAAGCCATCTGGTCAATGGCCAGCTTCATGCGAACAGCCCCTCTGGCTATCCAGGATAGACACTCCAGCAACAGCACAAAGAGAGATCCTAAGTAGTCGAGAATCCCTAAGACGCTCTTGCCAATATATTCAAAAAAAATAATCATAGGCGCTTACTGTAAACGTTCGAACTCTAAGGCATCCCACCCACGGCGGAACCGTTCTAACTCGAGCAACTTCTTAGATTCCACGAGTCACAAACCTAGCCCAAGCTTCTCCCACTTTTACAAGAAAGGGCAGACTCCCTGCCCAACTAAATTTTCAGCCGCCATTCCAGCCGAGCCGAATTAATTAAGCTCGCACACCCACTCAGCACTGAAGCACGCAGAGTAGATTTACTGAGCCGAAGCTCTTAATCAGCTAACAGTAGATGCAGGGGATTTTCACCAGCTTCTATTTCAAGTTTCGCGGGAAAAGCTGCTTAAAGGCTAGAAGGTGCGAGTTGAGCTGCTAAAGCGGCTCAGAGCAAGAAGGTGCACAAAAAAAAATGACGACAGAAAACAGCCCAGAGGCGGCGGAAAATGTTCAAAAAGCAATGACAAACCCGACCGGAGAATTTGCACAACAAAAGGAATCCGGTGCCGAAGTGTCCGATTACCATCCTGTCCCCATGGCGACGACCGATTCACTAACCAGCCCGCTGGCCACCATCCCATCAGGCTCGGTCGCCTCTCAGGTTCTGGGAATGGACAGCCTACAGGCCATAAAGGGTTCACTTTGGAAACAGGAGCTGCTGGAGGAGAGCTCGCTCACCCTGCTAGACAGCGAAGCCGATGAACAACTTGTGGAATCCTTCCGCTATCTTTTCCGGGCTGCTTTGGCCTGTGGTCAGGACCCTACCCCGCTGCTGGTAACAGCCTTCAAACGCGGCAAGCCTAAACTCTCTCAGGAGGCAGCTCGGCTGGTGCGCGATAATCTAAACCGCGGCCTAGGTCGGGCTCTAGCCGACATTCTTACCAAGAATCCCAAAAAATTTAAAGATGCCCTCTATTTCTTCAACCAGCCGGAGCAGGCTCGCTACCGGCCCGTTTTGAGCACCATTCTGCTTTCTGCTCTCCTTCCGCTCACTCAGGATAAGGACTTCCGCAGCCAACTTCTGCCCAGTTTGAACGTTTTAGCTCCTCTAATAGCTCAATGCGCCCAGAGCAATGTGCCCCAAGCTGCCAAGCTGGAAGAATTTTCCGAACTTACCGCCTTCTTGGACGCTCTTTTGGAACATTTGGAAGAAATGGAACTTATGGAGCGTTTTGCCGTCTCTGCCTTCATTGCCAAACTAGCGCCCGATTTTAAATATCTGGGCGAATATCTCATAAAACGCCTGGACGGTACTAACGAGGCCAACATGGTAGCCTTCTTGGGTAACCTACTGGCCCGCTTGCCCAAAAATGATGATGATTATCAGTTAGTTAAAGATCGCATGATTGGACTCTTTTCTGAACATGGCCACGAGGCTGGACTAAGCCGCCGACTCAGGGCCACCTTCAAATATTTGGGCACTGAAATTCTAAAGGATTTGAGCAATCCAGAGTTTCTAGCCCGGCTGAACGAAAGTCAGCGCATCTTTGTGGTGGACATGTGGAACGATTTTCGTTCAGATCTGCCCCTGGAACTCAAAAGTGAAGCTGAAATCGAACACGACCGCCAAAATAAAAAATATCAAGAAATTGAGGATACAGAAACCTGTACTTGCCAGCATGAACACGAACATTGCCAGGTAGATCATGTATCTCGATCAACGAACAACCATGATTTGCGGTCTCGAGCTCAAGACACAGAGCAAACAGAGACCAACAATAATGAATGTGCTCACCATCACAGTAAAACTGCTCAAGGCTCTACCGACATTTTGCTCTCTCAATACCGGGAGTGGGCCGGCAGCTTCTCCCGCGGCGAGGCCGTCAATTCTCCCGCCTTCAACCAGCTTTTTGCCGATTTTGTTCTTAATCGCCTCTTTGAGCAAGATCGAGCCTGCGTTCTGGCCCTGGTGCGCACTCACCAGCTCGATCTGCCCGTGGTGAAAGAAGCCCTGCAGAAGCTAGAGTCCGGTCGGCGCTTCATATATTCCTTCCTTTTTTCTGAATCGTGCACTCTAGAAGATCCTGATGATCGGAGAGTTTTATCCCTTCTGGCTTCATGCGGCTACCCAGCTGTAGAATTCAGCTTTAAGGTGATAAGCCAAGATGCCGTTTTAGAATCGGGCGGAGAAGCAAAGAAGATTTTAGCCTTCGGTCGCCTGCTGCACTGTACACAATTGCAAGAAGATACCCACCGCTCAGAAATGGCAAATATGGTCAAGGAAGCCTTGCAGTTTCCCTGTCTGCAAGAGCAGGATAAACCCAATCCCAAGCACCATGTGATAAACGAGGTCTGGGAGAGCCTAGGTAGCTTAGGTTCGGTTGTAGGCCTTCCAGAGGAGCTGCGCGCCCAAATAACGACCCGTTTGTTGGCAAAAATAGGCGCCAATTCACAACCTAAAATAGCCGCACTATTTGCTATTTACCGAGCAGCTGGAAGCAAAGTGCGCACTACCATAGAACAGGAGATACGCCAGGTTCTGCAGGCTTCCGAGCCCGACCGCAAAGTTTTAGAGTACTCCCTGGCTGAGCTTTACGATCTCTTGGAAAACGGCCCGCTCCTGGAAAACACAGCAGAATTCGTCTCAATTCTCTGCCGTACGATCCTAACTAAGTCTAAAGAGCCCAGTTTGGAAAGCGTTATGCAACAAATTCTGAGCAAAGATGCCCAGGGAGATGGAGTGCAAATTCCCAAGCCCTGGAGTTATGCCGACCGCACCATGGCCCTGCGCATAATAGGGGCCGCCGCCTGCCATCCCGAAGCATCCGAACGCCTACACAATTTGTTGGTTTTCCGTATCTTCTCATTTTTAACCGACTGGTTTGAAGGCATAGAGGCTCAGAAAAATCTCTACGCATATCGCAGCAATCCCTTATGGACCGCTATCAGCGAGCTGCTGACCAAAGATAATTCCGACTTTACCTTGGATCTAGCCAATAAGGCTGCTCTGCGCTTGATGAGCTGTTACCGAAAGCATTTGGAAGGCTGTGATCTGGCCCAAAGCGAGAGTGCCCAACGTTTTCTGTTGAGCGTCCTGCAAGTCAGCCAAAATGCAGATGTAGAATGGGGCGGCCGCAAGGTCAATATAGGGCGTGTGGTCATAAACACCATGGTGGAAATTATGCGCAACTCTCCGCCAGACAACCAGGTGGCCTTTACACTCTTAGGCGATACAGTCAAGAAGCATTTTCTGCGCCAAGAGCTGCAAGAAGATGCCGAAATTTTCCTGGCTATGCACAGGCAGGATTGAAATGAACAACGATACGCACAAGAGAGCGAAGTTAGTTGGCGATATCCTAGACCAACTATTTCCAGATCCGCGTCCCAGCCTCCATTTTACCGATGCCTTCACCCTGCTTACGGCTGTGATGCTTTCGGCCCAGTGCCGTGACGAACGGGTAAACGAGGCCACCGCCGAGCTCTTTAAAGTTGCCAATTCCCCTCAACGTATGGCCGCCCTTGGAGAAGCAGGGATTTACCAATATATCCGCAGCCTGGGGCTGGCCAAAAATAAGTCCAAATACTTGCACAAAATGAGCCAACAGCTGATGGACCATTTTCATGGCCAAGTGCCTGCAGATTTTAAAGGCTTGGAAAGCCTAGCCGGGGTCGGTCACAAAACGGCCTCCGTCGTTATGCTTCAGGCCTTCAATATACCAGCTTTTCCGGTAGATACCCACATTCTGCGCCTATCTCAACGGTGGGGACTGTCCCAAGGCCAAACCCCCGAGAAGGTGGAAGTCGATCTCAAAAGGCTCTTCCCAGCACAAGATTGGGGGAAACGCCATCTCCAATTCATTGAATGTGGACGTCGATACTGCAAAGCTTTGGGGCACAAAAAAGAGGAGTGCCCCGTATGCCAGGGCCTCCTCCTCGTTCGCAGCTTAAACTAAACTACTGTTGCCAGTCGGGAACGATATTCACCCAAGAGGACACCGCTTTGTCTCCCACGAACAGAGTACCAGTCAGTTTGGTAGGCACAAGATTGGTAGCGGCGGCGCCACTGGAACCTTGGACTTGCAAGAACAAGGTACCGGCCTCTCCCAAAGACAGACCTTCCAAAGTGTTCAACTCGGCTCCCAAGCTCTCGATGGCAGCTTCTTTATCTTTCTTCTTGCTCTTTTCCAGCTTTCGGATCTCCGACTTGATCGTGTGGCGGGCCTGCTCCTTGTATTCATTGAAGCGAACCTGCAGATCGTGACACTGTTTGGAAATCGGTGAAGTGCGAATCCAAGCTTGGTAAAGGAATTCCATAGCTCTGGCGTACTGGTTACGGGAGGCTTCAAAGTCGGCCAACGATTCAAAGGCGGCCTTTTGGACAAAGAGAGCATCTGGGCCATTGTAAACTAGAGCCTCGCGGCAGGCCTTCTCACGCAGAGGTGCCTGTACTTCGGCTTTGGCCGAATAGAGCAAAGCCAGAGGGCTACGGGCGTTGTTAAGCACGTTGAGATCCTCTGGAGTCACACAGGCCTCAGCCGATTTGGCATCTCCCTTTTCAAAGTAAAGCAAAGCCTGGATCACGTGGGCGGTAGCTGCCTGCAGGGGAGTTACCCCAGCGACGGCCTCCTCAGCCTTACAAGCCTCCAGAGCATCATCAATACGGCCCGCTTCCCGAAGCAGAGAGATCAGTTGATAGCGAGCGCCAAAGTCCTGAGGATTCTGGGCAATCTGCTGACGATAGAAAGCTATGCCCTCATCAACCTGGTCGGCACACAGGTAGAGGATCCTCAAGGCTACAGCAATACGGTGGTCGGAGGGGCGCAACTCCAAAGCAGTAGAGTATTCATTGCGGGCCGAGGCAAAATCACCGGTGACCTTGTAAATGTCACCTTTATACAGGTGCAACACCGGATTACGACTAAACAATGGCGTAAGAGTCTCCAACTCCTCCATAGCCTTGCTGGTCTCACCTACAGAAGCGTTAGCAAAGGCACGCCAAAGTTGCATGTACTGGTTGCGACTACGTATGGTCAGTCCCTCATCAAAATATTTCTTGGCTGCTTCATAATTGCCGCTGGTGAAAGCGTTGATTCCATTCACCAACTGCTGGGTAGCCGAGGTGGGATCGAGCTCCCTGGTCTTCTGCCAGGATTCCATAGCCACGCTGGAATCCTCGGGACTATTGCTAAGACACCAACGTTCGAAATAGGCCGTACCCTTGGCAAAGTAACAGCCAGCCAAGGCGGTACGGAACTCCATCTGCTCCCACTTAGGCATAATTTCCACGCTATGGTTTGCCAGAGCGATAGCTTCTTCGTTGCGTCCCTGATTGAGATGGTAAACGGCCTGCTGATTAATTTTGGCGTAAGCATCGGCAGCCTTATGGTTTTTTGGAGACAGCTTTAAAACGATTTCCAGACGCTGCAGAGCCTTAATATAGTGGCCCATCCTATGCAGAATCATAGCCTTGGCATATTGAGCGTTCACATCGTTGGGATTGGCAGTGAGATGTTTATCAATAAGCGTATTGGCAGTAGTATAATCCTTGTGGTTAAAGGCTTTCAGAGCCTCGTTTACTAAATTTTCGTCAGCTTGAGCCGAGAAGGAAAAACTCGTAAACGACAGACCTGCGGTCAAGGCACACGCCAGCAATAATCGGGAAAATTTCACAGCCTTATGCAACCTCTCTATGAATTTCTACGATTGGAAACAAGTACAACCCCGTGTCTTCGTTATTGGGTAGCTCTTACCTGCGTATTGGTACAGACTGAATTTTATGGTTCCAAAATGCAGCTTTCCACCAAATTA
Organism: uncultured bacterium; assembly: GCA_900313515.1. Taxonomy (GTDB): domain Bacteria; phylum Vulcanimicrobiota; class Xenobia; order Xenobiales; family Xenobiaceae; genus Bruticola. The sequence continues at coordinate 25,044 of OMRK01000035.1, forward strand.
AAGAGAAGTCTGCCGTAGTGACATGAAGGGCTTTTCCCATGCTTTAAGAAGCACCCGCGCACAGGTTGTTCTCTATGGGGTGGGATGAGGTGGGCGGCTGGTGTGTTTCCCGCAACAGAATTAAGCCGTTCTTTTTGTGTTTCTAAGTAGGTAAAGAGGGGCGTTTGTTAAAAGGGAGGGGCGGAGCACGTGTATCGAAGAGCTTTCGGGGATTGGATTTGTTTTCCGGAAGTGTTTAAGTTATAGCGGCCTTTTGAGCAGCTTAAACGTTTTTTGATAATTACCGCTGTATACAGTAGCGGCAGAGGAGAGGCAGAGATTTGGCTAAGAGAGATTATTATGTGGTTTTAGGCGTGGCACCCACTTCTTCACCAGACGACATCAAGAAAGCCTATAGAACACTATCCAAAAAGTATCACCCGGATGCCAATCCCGACAACAAAGAAGAAGCGGATCGCAAGATGAAGGAGCTCATAGAGGCCTACAACGTCCTCAACGACAAGGATAAGCGTCGTGAGTACGATGCTCAACCACAGTTTAAAGTGCGCCGCTTTGCGAAGTCTTCCGCTCGCACCAAGGTCAGCAAGAATGCCAAGGCAGCAGAAGAGGAGCAGCCAAAATCAATGGCTGAAGCCTCGCCAGTTCTGCGTTGGCTCAAAAAATTGTTCAACAAGTCTGCCGGTGGTCCCAGCGCAACCCAAGTAGATCCCAAGCAGGCGGATGTACACTTTACCCTTGGGCTTTCCATGTCGGAGTCGGGGAGCTTCCTGGAGCAGGCAGAACGAGAATTCAAGCTAGCCTTGAAATTCGATCCCGGTCACAAGGAAGCTTGCTATGATATGGCCTTGGTGCAGTACAAGCTTGGTAATTTTGAGGATGCCAAAGCTAGTTTGCAGCGCTGTCTGGGAATAGATCCCAACGATCCAGGCGCAAAACTCCTGCTTAACCTGTTGGGGTAGTCGTCTATTCAAAAAAGCCGGGCCCGGCCTGCCACTCGCTGGCAGTTAGAACCGGACCTAGAGTTATTATACAAGTCTGTCCCTCTCCGGAGGGTAGACTTTTTTTGTCTAGTTAACGACTGGCGGTCTAGGGCCAGGATACTGGAAGTAATTGCAAGCGATCAATCCGTTGTAAAGTTTACGCTTGCGTTTGGCCCGAGTTCCAAAACAAGCCTCAAAATCGGGATGTGAAGCAATCACATAATACGACCAAGTAGGCATTGCCTTATAGTAACTGCCCAGTAAGGTGTAAAGATCTTCGGCTTCCTCCAATTCCAAGAGACGTTGGCCGTAAGGTGGATTGGTAATCAAAACACCGTAACTTTGCGAGTTTTTCCAGTCTCGCACATCCTGCTCCTGAAAATGGACGCCACGGTTCTCCAGGCCGCTTTGGCGCAAGTGTATTCGGGCCAATTTCAGAACCCGAGGATCGTTGTCGAACCCGCTTATATGCAGAGAAGTATGCCGATCAAAGAGATCGTCCGCCTCCTGCATGGCCCCCTGCCAATCCTCTTTCTTAATAAGAGGCCAACTCTCAGAAGCAAATTTACGCGTTAAACCAGGTGCCATATTGAGCCCCAACATGGCCGCCTCTATGCAGATAGTACCCGATCCACAGAAAGGATCGACCAAAATCCGCTCCTTATTCCAATAACTTAACTGCACTAAAGCAGCGGCTAACGTTTCTCGCAGAGGAGCAGCTGCATTTAAGGTACGATAACCGCGTTTATGTAGACCGGATCCAGAAGTATCTAGCAACACCTCACATTCATTATCCGTTAAAAATATTCTGATCGGATAATGAGCACCGGTTTCATCGAAAACGTTGCGATGGTAATGGTTGCGCATACTCTCTACAATGGCCTTCTTGGCCGTGCGCTGAATAGCTGGCAGACTGGTAAGCAGGGAATTGTGAGTATGGGCCTCGACGGGGAATTCCGCATCAACCGGCATAAACTGAGGCCATGGCATGTACTTAAGTCCCTGAAAAAGATCCTCAAAGGTTTCGCAGCGAAACTTTTGCAAGCTCCACCAGACCCGATCGGCACTGCGCAACCACATGTTGGCTCGGCATATATCGGAGGCTCCTCCCTTAAATAGCACCCGGCCATTTTCGGAACGCACATCGTGCATTTGTAATTTTTTTAGTTCTCTGGCAACCACAGCCTCCAGTCCCAAGGCACAAGAAGCTATTAAATTAAATTGCATAACTCTAACCGCTGATAACTTAGATTCAAAGAAAAGGAGGAACACTTTCTCAATAAAGAATTCGTACTGTCGTTATGAGAAAGTTTGCACCAATATATTGTTTTTTGCTGGGCATATGCCTGTTCCTAGGTCTTGCTTCTATTAAGAGTCAAGCTGCCCCTCCTGTCCCCAATAATGCAGTTCCATCTTCCACTTCGGCTCAAACCGAAAAAGCCACTTACACTTTAAGAAATGTAACCCTCGGCATGTCACCCCAAGAAGTGCTTAAAAGTGCCGGAGAGCCAACTTTCAAGGCAAAAAAGGGCAACTCTTGGAACTACCGCCACAAGCCCGGTGCTCCTGAAGGCATAAGCGATCCCCAGATCACCTTCAAGAATGGCCATGTCAGTATGGTGATAGGCAGTCAAATGGAGCATGAGGGCCAAGTTATCCTAAAGCGTACCGACACGCAGCAAAAAATTACCTCAGTGCTTGGTCAGCCCGCCAAAATAGAAAAGGGAGCAGCCAAGGGCCTCGAGGTCTTATCCTATCCCAACCTCCACCTGCAGATAGTCACTCAGAATGGTAAGCTCATGGTAATGTGCCAGAATGTGAAATTCTAAGGTTATTTGAGCACCTATTTGCCTCTGGTTCTCCGGCCTGCCTCGTACTACTTTAGCTTTAGAGGCAGACCGGCTGCAGTAAAATAGACCTGATCGGCCAGCTGAGCCGTCAACTGATTGAGTCGGCCATGCTGATCACGGAAGAGCCTGACGGATGGCTCAGCAGGTACAATTCCCAATCCCAGTTCATTGGAGACGATAACAACATGAAACGGCAGTTGTTTCAATACCTGCAAAAATTCACGGACTTCAGAAAACTGCCCCAAGACGTCGTCGCTGTTGTTTTTGCAACCAGCCTTATAGGTTAGGTTACCAAGCCAGGTGGTAAGACAATCGATCACAACAACTTTAGTAGATGGCGGTATAGAGAGCAGAGCTTGCCCCAAATTGTAGGGTTCCTCCAGGGTATAGAATCGGCCTTCTCGCTTTTCCCTGTGTTTTTGGATACGTTCTCGCATCTCATGATCACAGGCCACTCCGGCGGCCAGATAACAACGTTCCTCGGGTCTAGAAGCTAAAGACATAGCATAGTTTTCGGCCCAAGTACTCTTGCCACTACGGGCTCCACCTAACACCAGCGTAATCATATTATTCCCTTCAAAGCCCTTTTTAAACTGCAGCTAGATTCAAACCAATCTTTCCAAGAAAAAACTTCCAAAGTAACAATAGGTTCCCCCTGACATAATATCAAATTCTTGACAAACTCGTGGAGATCTGCCCCATTTTCAGGTTGCAGAGCTATGTGATCTTTTCCTGAAGATACGCCATGCAGATGGAACACTCGTGCCTGGGCAACGCATTCACGAAGATATGAGCTCGAAAAACGGCGGGTAGCCCAGGCATGTCCCACATCAAAGCAACGCGAAAGCCCAAGCTCTTCAACATGCGGTGCTATAAGCCGGTAATCGTAGCTCAAGTTCTCCACGCAGAGTAGCTCAGATGCAACTAGATGACATTTCAGAAAAGACTCAGCTATCTCTAAAGTACAAGTTAACCAGCGCTCTAAATCAGCAGAAGGCTGCCACCCCCACTGTTCTCCTTCCCAGTGCCAAATATAGGCCTTGGGTTCTAAAGCAAGAGAAGCCTCTATAGTGCGCCTCCAACGGTCAATTGCCGCCCTCCCCCATTCAAGGTCCACACGATGCGGTCCCAATTCAGATGGCAGATGCACCGTGTAAGTTAAATCGTAATTAGCGGCCAATTCCTTAAGTTCTGCTATTTCACCCGGACCGGGATAGTTAGAATCTTTATCAAACTCGTAAAGGATAAGCTCTATATCATCGACATAGGGCGCCAAACGCCTTACATTGTCAACAAGACTAGTGTTGTAAGTGCAACTGACCGCACCAATTCTGACCTTTTTCATTATAAGCCAGAGGACTCACCATGCTTGGCCCCTAAAATACAACCAGCCACATCTCCCAAGCCCTCCTCCTGGCAATCGGTAACTTCATTGAAGATATCCAAAGCTTCTTGGATCAAAGGCCACGCTAAAATAGCTCCAGAGCCCTCTCCCAGACACAAGCCCAAATTCAAGATGGGACGCAAGCCCAAGTATTCCAACTGCAAGCGGTGAGCAGGCTCATTCGACTGGTGAGCAGCAATCAGGTACTGACGAATTTTAGAATCGATAAGATCGGCAACCAAGACGGCAGCAGTCACAATGACGCCATCCAAAATAATCGCCATTCCTCGACCAGCTGCTTCTAAAACTCCGCCGGCAATCAGAGCCAATTCGGCCCCACCAGCGTTGGCCATAAGATCTATAGGATCTTCAACTGCCTGACTGCGAGCCACAATACGTCCCACCACCGCCCGCTTATTGACCAGCGCCTGCGCCCCCAGCCCCGTGCCTTCACCAACCACTGCCTCTGGCGCTAAGTGCAGAATAAGGCTCGTTAGAGCCGCCGCAGGAGTAGTGTTGGAGATACCCATTTCGCCAAAAATAATCGCCTTGGCATTGTTTTCAGCATAGTGGGCAACCATATCACGACCATATTCGAAACAGCGCAGACACTGTTGGCGCGTCATCCCCGGCTCTACGCTTATATCCTTGGTACCATGCACAACCTTGCAGTCTACGATTCCATCATTGGGATCAAAATCATGGTCGATTCCTACATCTACCACCACCAACGGCAGGCCCAACTTGTGGGCAAAAAGACCGGCCACACCACCGGCGTGAGCCAGGCTGATGCTGTGTTTCCAAGTTACCGATCTGGGCGCAAAGCTAACTTTTTGGGCAAAAACTCCATGATCACCCGCGCCAATTATGACCGGTGGCTTTCCCAAATTGGGATGCAACGTGTGCTGCATGCAAGCAATTCTGACCGCTATTTCCTCCAAGTATCCCATAGAACGAGGTGGGATACTCTTCTGGTTGAGATGTTCCCAGCACTGAGTAGCAAAAAACTCATCAATAGGCTTAATATCCGTATAAGTAAAATCTATATTTGTTCTCCCCATAGCCCCACCAAGACACAAAAAAGCAGCTCCCTCGACTTTTCATAAACAAAGCCCCTAAAGAGAACCGCTCTAAAACGGATTATTCTTAAGTAAAATTAACAATTTTGTGATCTAAAATAATATCTATCATTTCCTCGGCCGTAACCAAATGGAACCCTTTCCCCTCTTTGGCCCCTAACCCCATGGCCTCCGCTTCCTCTTTCAAGGCATAAACATCGTGATAAACATCATTTTTGGCAAACATCGCCACCGGCAACATGAGGCCGCGTCCAACCAAAAAAACATCAGCCTCCGGTGAGAAATCCAGCATGCGGCGCGCTTCCACCACCGAATCACGCCCCACTACAAAAAGATCCTTATTATAACTCATAGCCATTGTTCACCTAAAGCCTCAAATGTATATCGGATTTTTTCATAAGCTCGGCCAAATCCTCGAGCGGGATAACAGCACAGCCTTCGAAGAGCTGTTCCTGGCTAAGACCGCGTATGTCTAAGCTGTACTTATCCGCCCAAAAGGCCACACCGAGACTCTTAGCATAAACCATGTAAGGCTCGGTTTCCTTGTTCAAGCACGCCGCCAAACACTCGGTGACCCCATCGCCAATAAATACGATCTCCAGCTTATGTTCGGATAAGCCGCCGACCAAGCCGCAGGCCATGGTCAGAACTTCCAACAGGCTATCTTTAGAAAAGTTGGCCCGGTTGACAAATAACAATACATCCTTCGAATAGCAGTCAGTGGGATAACTCATAAACACACCACCTGTTCCAACAGCCCTATCTGCCTGGCTATATCTTCATAGGTGACAACCTTAACCCCAGGGCAGACATCATTTAAGGTTATACCGCGCATCTCTAAGCATGAACTGCTAGCCACAAGCTTTGCCCCGGCCTGAGCCAAAGATTGCAGCTTCTGAGACAAATCGTTATCATCCGCGCCCGGATTCTTCTTGCGGCGCATGCATTGATAAACGCCATCTGCAGTGAAGAACACGGAAACCTCGTGCTGTTTCCCTAGAGCTGCCGCTGCCAAGAACTGCAAAGTTCTGGAACCAGCACTGGCACTCAGTGAACGTGTCACCATAAAACCGAGCTTAGCCACTCTGCCACAAACCTCATTTCCTGTATTAAAGAGAAGACAACTTGGCGCAACTTCACCCTCTCCCAAACCAACGAAGCTGTACCCATTCAATAAAACTTTAAGAATATTTCAACCGCACATACTTTTCAATGCGACTGATAAACTGTTTAGCTAGATCATCCCCCTCCAATGCCGCCTCACGCTGTCCATCTACAAACAGCATAGCCTTGGGGGACTCTCCGCGGCCAGGCAGAGAAAGCCCCAAATTCGCATCCCTACTTTCGCCCGGCCCGTTGACAATGCACCCCATAACTGCAACCTTTAGGCTTTCGTAACCATGCAACCCAGCCTCCTGCCACCTAGGTAAGCTCTCACGCAAATACTGCTCAACCTCTAAGGCAATATTTTGGAAAAGCTGGCTAGAAGTGCGTCCGCAACCGGGGCAGGAAGTAACCGCGGGCATAAACTGGCGCAACCCCAAACTTTGAAGAATCTCCTGAGCAGCATAGACCTCCTGGGTACGGCTCTCCCCTGGCTTGGGGGTTAAAGAAACGCGGATGGTGTCGCCAATGCCCTCGTTGAGCAAAATGCCCAGAGCTACAGCTGAGCTCACCGCACCCTTAAGTCCGCCGCCAGCCTCGGTTAGCCCCAAATGAAGGGCATAGTTACAACACTTACGCAGTCTACGGTAAACTTTCAAAAGATCAGGCACATTAGAGATCTTGGCCGACAAGACCATCTTATCAGGAGCCAGGCCGTAAGACTCGGCCGTACGTGCCGAAGATACAGCGCTCTCCACCAAAGCTTGCAGAAAGACTTCATGATCTTCGATGGGATGGTCGCTTGTTCGATTCTCATCCAAGAGATGTGCTAAAAGTTCCTTATCGATAGATCCAGCATTAACACCTATACGGACAGCCTTGCCAGCCTTAGCAATCAGCTCAACCATGGTCTTAAAATTGTCATCATGGTGCTGGCCAGCTCCCACATTGCCCGGATTTATGCGCAACTTGTCGAGCGCCTCAAGACATGACGGATATCTACTCAAAAGCAGATGGCCATTGTAGTGAAAATCGCCTACTAAAGGTACCAGGCAACCTGCCTGACGTACTCTGTCGCGAATGTAAGGAACAGCCTGAGCATCCTCCTCGTCGCGCACAGTGAAACGCACTAGCTCGGAACCGGCTCGGGCCAACTGCAACACCTGGGTAGCTGTCTCCTCCACATTGGCAGTACAAGTGTTGGTCATGCTCTGCACAGCCACAGGCGCACCGTTACCCAAAGTTAAGTTGCCAATTTTGACCGCGTATGCACCCATTTTATTGTTTCCCCACTTACCCGTGCCTTGACAGCATTTTCAAAATTCCTTTGTGTAGCGCCGCCATCCAGAAAGCCAATTGAAAGCACAGATTTAGGCTCTTTTCTCCAGTGCCGCGCACCACCAAGCCTGCACGCAGAAGAGGCCTAAAAAAAAGCCCGCCCTTACTTGCCTTACTCAGAACGAACTCCGGTGCTACCCGCAAACTGGGAAGGCACAATCAGCCCAAAACCACCCTGAAGGCGCCACCCGCGTGCTTCTAGGAGAGATGGAGGCGCTCCTGCTCTAATATTGAGTAATTAACTTTACAAGATAGTAGCCACAATTCTTCGTTCCCTACCCAAGTAGCCACCTCTCCCAGTTTTAAGAGCTCCGAGCACCCCAAACAAAAAAGCAGAGGGTGCTCACGCCTCTGCCACAAAAAACTCAAGGCCAAGACTGGATCAGCCCACAAGACGAAAGACATGCAAGAGCCTTTCCAGCCTGCCGTACCTAGAAGGTACTTCTACTTCACTACGTAAGCTCTTTTTATCATGGTAGGCTGCTGATCGGCCGGCAGGCTACGCAGGTAAGCATCTCCTTTGCTGCCCAGCATACCTTGATCCAAACCCATATCCGGATCGCCCACCGAACGGAAGGCCTTGGCAACTTCCATTCCAGAAACTACTTTGCCAAAAGTGGAGAAGTTCTGAGTGCGCAAGAAATCGTTATCACCGTAATTTATAAAGACCTGGGTGGAATTAGTGTTAGGCCCTGCCTTGGCAAAAGCCAAAGTGCCCTCTCCCAAATGGAACAGACTGGGATCATCGTCAAAACACTTTTTACCCCAATCTTTTTTACCCTCACGCCAATTGATACCAAACTGAGCAACGAAGGGACGGGGCCGTGTTACCACACGGAAAATAGGAGTGTCGTCGTAGAAACCGATTTTAACCAACTCAACAAAACGCTCAGCAGCATTGGGGGCAGCCTCGGGATAGATCTCTATATCGATATTACCCGCTGTTGTCTCAAAACGAACTAAAGTAAACTTGGTGATAGCTGGAGCATTGCTATCAAAGGGAATAAGCGAACGATACTGGGCAGACATAGTGCCCTCCTTTTCTGTTTTTGTGTCTACTTGAGCAGCTTCACCTTTCTTAGCAGAAGCTACTTCCGCTTCATCGGCCTTCTTCTGGCTCTGTTCAGCCGCAGCCTGTTTTTCCTCAGCCTTACCGGTTTCCGACTTTGCAGCCTCGCCATCTTTAGCTTCCGGTTCCACAGTCGATTCGACCTTCGAGGCCTTGTTGGCCTCAGCCTCTGCATCGCTTCCAGCCTGAGTTTGCACTTGTTCCGACCGACCAGAAGTACCTTCGGCACCTTCCGGAGGCGCCGGCGGCTTGGCACAGGCGCTGGCCAATAGAACAACAGCTAGAGCAGTGACAGCAATAGATTTATTCATGGTACTTTCTCCCATTCAAAATGACATGCTTTCAAATAAAAACATTTTTGAACCGCCCCTATTTCCAGCCTCCTGCCTATTCGCCTTCAACAATTTCAGCCTTTAAAATCATGGTAGGCTGCATACTTTGCGGTAGCTGCTTGAGATAGGCCCCACCATTACTCCAAAGCACCTGCTGATTTAATCCCATGTTAGGGTCGCCAACCTGCTTAAAATTGTAGGCGTTTTCTAAACCTTTGGTGATGACCCCAAAAGTTGAAAAAGTCTGCTCACGCAGGAAATCGTTATTGCCGTAGTTGATAAAAACTTGGGTAGAGTTGATATTAGGGCCGGCCTTGGCAAAGGCTAAAGTTCCCTCTCCCAAATGGAAAAGGCTAGGATCGTCGTTAAAATTCTTTTCCTTCCAGTCGACCATGCCCTCACGCCAATTGATGCCGAACTGAGCCACAAAGGGCCGCGGTGTTTTGACAACTCGGAATATAGGCGTATTATCGTAGAAACCTATTTTTACCAATTCCAAGAAACGCTCAGCAGCATTGGGAGCCGCCTCGGGATAGACTTCTATCTCCAATTCGCCAGCAGTAGTTTGAAAGCGCACCTTAACCACTTTGTTGAGGGTGGGAGCATTGGCCACATTGAACGGCATAAGATGACCATATTTAGGCTTTGGCGTTGCCTTTTTGACAGCCTGGGCCATCTGCCCGGTTAACTCCGGAGCATCTCCGACAGGCGCAGCCACCGCCACCTGTCCAACTCCCAGCATACCACCAACCCATACGGCCAAGCCTATGGCTAAGCCAGCAAAAGATTTATTCATTTAAGACCTATCCTCACTTCTTACCTGATCTTCCCCCTGCACTTAAACCTCAAACCCTTACTCTGTGTTCTTTACAACCACCAATAAGCGGTAATATCCAGCTCGTGCGGTAAGGCCAGACTTGCCCCAGCGACGCGTTGCCTACTGAAAAGTAACCTCAAGTCCGGGCAGCAAAAACACTCGAGCCTTTGCGATCTATCAGCGACTACCCGGTACATTCTGAGCTGGTGGCAGCTCCCAGGCGTTCTTTATGTGTGACATATCGTTTAGGGAGATTATGGAAGGATACCCACCATCGTAACGGATACGCACCACTCCAGTGTTGCCCAGCTCCACGAGCCACTTCCGTTCTCGACTGGGAGGTCCAACAATATTCCAAATAATGGTTCTGATAATGCCACCGTGAGTGAAGGCTATCACCCGGCCTTCCTTTGGTTTTAAATCGCGCCTCCAAGCTTCGGCTCGATTGGTTACATCCTGAAGACTTTCTTGCGCACCTGGAAAGACATCTCGGTAGGGCTCGCTCCACCAAGCCTCAATCGCCTTTTGCTCCTGCGCTGAAAGTTCTGCCCACGTACGTCCTTCCACTATACCCATGGGAATTTCCCGAAGACGCGGATCGATACGAACATTTTCAAACTTTACGTGCGGCAAGGCTAACTGGGCCGTTTCTAGACACCGGCTCAGATCCGAACTCCAAACCTCGGTAAAATCCACGCCACGCAGATTTTCCGCCAACGCCCGGGCCTGGGCTCGCCCTTCCTCGTTTAAGTGGATATCGGTATTGCCCTGCCAGCGCTTTTCCTTGTTCCAATCTGTCGATCCATGACGCACATACCAAATTTCCAGCATATCGAGCCGCTTTGCCAGGGGGTAGTACCAATCCTGCCAGCGCTAAAGATGTGGCCCGCGAAAGCGCTACAGCACAGACTTCATCCGGAACAATTCCACCACCAAACAGATTTCATCAATGGAAAGCGCACATTTCCACCACTTACAAAGCACGTCACCTTTCCAAGAATAGATACACTCAAGTGAATGTCCCATCCTTGCACCCCATTTGCCACTCAGCTTTAAGCGTCATACAGTCAAACGAAGCATTAATAATATTAAAAATATAACTTACATTTTGTAATATTTATGATATAATACTAACAAAGGAGGATGGTTATA